>JAPKEA010000439.1 GCA_028822275.1 Planktomarina sp.
CTGGACGATCTATTGGCTTTAGTGTGCGAGCTTCTCAATCTGACTGTGTATCGTTTGGGTTCAGATCGTTGTCTGGGTCGGCGTAGAGTGGAACGTAGATGCCCGATCCGTATCCGTGCCATTTTAACCAATTATGGCAAGGCGTTCACCGGCCGCCTTTTCGGTGTGCGCAGGCGCGCTGCCACACGACAGAACGCGTTTGATAGGCTTTGCTTAATTCTCGGTATTGAACACCGGCTGACCCCTCCAAGATCGCCGCAGACCAACGGCATGGCCGAGCGGTTCAACGGCTGTATAGAGGACGTGTTGGAGAGCCTGCATTTTAGATTAGGCGAACGGCTTGGGACGCCGCTGCACTGCTAAGTCTGGCTTTACAACCACCCCGCTTGCACAATCAGCTTTGGGCAGAAAAACGCCCTTGCAAGCCATGAAACAATAGCACCAGCTTAAACTGGTATTGTTTACCAAACAGCCATATTACCTAACGGGAAGTGACAAGTAGGCCCATATTTTTAATGTGGCGGGGCGAGACAGTAATTAATTGAAGTAGCTAAGGCCGACCAAGGGTACGTCGTGATTAGATTTTTTTAGACACATACCGTCTCCATTGCTCACAGTCTGAGACCTGATAAATTGGTGTCAGTAGGGTCGCTGATATATAATACAAAAGGTTTCAAACATGACAATGATACAAACTGCCAAAAAATTCTTGGAAGCATGTGAAAAGGGAAAGCGCTTGCCGCGGATGAGTCTCGCGGTGTAGTCTTTGCCTTCGTAGTCATCAGCACCACGCCAATCGGACATGGCCACCATGACTCATCCTCAACCAACTATGTCTATTCGATCGAATTTGATGGGCCAAAGATTGGGCGTCTAGTTTAGATTTGGAACGATACATACTAATATCTAAAAGTATGAATGTGGTTTGCTCAAAGCTTGGTCTTGTTTGCAAACAACATCATTTGATAACGATGGTGAGTAAGGAATGTGATATTGGCTTGGTTAGAAAGTATTCATCCGGCAAAGCGCGGGGCGGTCCTGCTCGTTTGCGGCATATCGGTCTTTGGGTTTTCCGATAACCTTACCCTATTAGTTTCAGATCAAGTTGGCGTAGGTCAATTCCACTTTAGTAGATCGTTATTCGCTATGTTGATGGTTGCATTTCTTGGTCGCATCCTTGGCGTTGCCGTTATACCCAGATATTGGAAACCAGTATTGGCACGAACTGTTTTTATGGTCACGGCTATACTGCTCTATTTTGGCGTGATGCCGATGATGCCTATCGCCGAGGCTGGGGCTGGCCTTTTTACTTCACCAATCTTTGTATTAATTTTTTCGACTATCCTTTTCAGGGAACGCATTGGTTGGCGTCGGATAATAGCGGTTATTATGGGCACGTTTGGCGTAATGCTGGTTTTTAGGCCTGGCAATGAGGGCTTTTCTTTGTATCACACGCTGCCAGTGATGGCGGGGGCTTGTTATGCTATGGGATCAATTATTACCTTTCGCTACCTGCGCGATGAGAGCGCACTTGCGATTTTGATGAGTTTTATTGTGAGCATTGGGGTCTGTGGTGCTGTGGTGACAACCACGTTCACTGTTTTGCCAGTGTCTTCTGAACTGCTTGAACAAGCCCCTTTTTTATTCAAGGGCTGGCAGACTACTGATGACTTATTCTGGCTATGGATGTTACTAATTGCCGCTGGTGCTTCGATTGCTTTATCCCTGATGACAAAAGCTTATCAATTAGCAGAGACAAGTTATTTGGCTATTTATGAGTACGCCTATCTAATCTCGGTTGGGCTTTTTGGTTGGCTCTTTTGGGGGATTGTACCGGGAATAATCAGTGTGGTTGGTATACTCCTAATTATTCTTGCTGGTGTTATAATAGTGATAGCGCAGCAGCAACCTGAGGAAAAAAATTAATGCCCGCATTCGTTTGAAAGGTGCAGTTGGCCACTATTGCTCCCACCTGTTTTACAGCGATAAGGCCGCGCAGCAAGATCAGTAAACAATTTGCGCGTTTTATCTTGTTATAAAGTGAAGCGAATGGGCAAGAACACCGGGGAAAAAATGAGGAGTTAGTGCCCCTTGCAGCATTTACTTTTGGGAAAAATACAGCGCAAAATATCTCTATACTGGGCGTCGTTGAGTACCCGAAGATCATATTGACGTTTAGGAGGAAATTGATTCATGTTCTCACATGAGCCGTGCAAATTTTCTGTTCCTTGAGGACCGCCGCGAACTTCTGGCGTGTGTGACGCGACAGCGGGAGGATCATGGCGTTGCACGGCGGGCAAATGCGCTTTTACTGTGAAGTGGTCCTGCTTTTTAGGACAGTTTTGCGGCTTGTCTAAGATGCATCTGGTTGCTGTTCATGCCGCTTTTCGTATCTCCGCTCGGGTGCAGGATGCCGTGTCTGGCGTGCGTTTGTCGAGGGCGGTGTGAGGCCGCTCAGAAATGTAAAAGCCGATCCAGTCGTCGATGATCCGTTTGACTTGAAAGCTGTTGGTGATCTCGTGCAGATACACAGCCTCCTGCTTCAGGGACCGCCAGAGCCGCTCGGGGAAGATATTGTCCAGATACCTTCCTCGGCCATCCATTGAGATCTTGATCCCGGCCTTCGTCAGGGTCGTGATCCAGTCAGCGCCTGTATATTGGCTGCCCTGATCCGTGTTCA
>JAPKEA010000440.1 GCA_028822275.1 Planktomarina sp.
CGCAACAATCGAGTAGGTCTCTTGAGTCGAAGTTAAAAAGTAACTAGCGTCAGCATCCGTGCGCATAGATGGCTCTCCCGCATCCAGTATCCCATTAGCGTTGTAGTCAAGGAAGACCAGAGCATCGTTAAGAGGTCCACTACCCACCACTTTACCGCGTACGGCGCCAGGGGCATCCACCACGGTAGTATTAAAAGTATCAGACACACTGGCCCCAGCTTTGTCAGTAGCTGTAACTGTAGTCGAATATGTGCCTAGATCACCCTCAACAGTCCCACTGAAAGTTCGGGTGGCTGAATCAAAGTTTTCAGCTGCAGGGGTTGAGATGTTACCATCAGGATCTTCTGTCGTCACTGTGTAGGTAAGAATATCATCCACATCCAAATCCAAGAAGGCATTACCATCAAATTGGTAAACAAAATTGCTGCCATAAACAGCCGTCTGGTCTGGTATTGGGTTTGCAACCGTTGGCGTCTCGTTTAAAAAACTTGGAGTGAGAAGGTCATAGAACTCACTCATAGACATATTTGCATTCTCATAATACGCAACCGCTAGACCGCCGTCACTGAGCGTATAGTTGTTTCCATTTATACGGCCATAGGATCCTCCACCAGCTGTCTTGTCCTGAGCATTTAGCGCTGTTATCGCTTCTTCAGCAGCTGCAAAGTCAGCAATTGTCATATCCATTAGCTTGCCACGGGTAGCATGATTAAATGATACACTGCCACCTACGGCACCATTAAGGGCAGCGGATAGGCCCGCAGCCGTCTCTGTATTAGAGCCCTGAAAAATGCCCAAATCTAGAAGTGCGTCCGTATCAAATGTTGTGCCAGGTGTGCCACCAATAGCAGTCAATTCCATACTGAAATCACCAACAGAAAGTGCAATGCCCTCCGCTTTAAATTCTAGCGCAGCTGTTGGGGTGGTGCTGCCCTTCGTCATCACGCTAATTTTATCCAGTGCATACTTGCCACTGGTAGATGTCTGTACGGCACTTAAGATACTCTTATCTGTCGCGCCAGCGGCATTGGAAGCAGTTGCCAAAGCGTCCACTAATCCAACAAAGTCACTCCATTGATTGGAAAGTTTAGAGCCTTCCAATTTTAACGCATTCACATCCCCAGCCTCAGCCTTTAAATCTGTGAGAGTGTAGGACTGCGTCGTTCCATCTGTCCCATGGGAGATTTTCCAAATTTCTTCTCCAGTTCCCCCGGTAAGTGTTAGGCTGCTAAAGCCACCACTAATGACCCAAGTTGAGCTATCAGTTAGGTCAAAACTGTTAAAGGCTGTGTTTAAATCAGCAATACTATCAGGCGCAAAATTTGCAAATTCTGCGGTCAAAACTGAGCCTGTTAGGTCATCAGTCAATAAGAAAGCACTGCTTGTTGCCGTGGGTGTCGTTGCGGTATCTTGAGATGGTGTATTAAGTTCAATCCTGCTTATCATAGCGCTTAAGCCTTCATCTAACGCGCTAGAGGCCGCTTCCGACTCTTTTAAAGAAAGCTCATCGTCATCAAAATAACTATAATTTTCATGGTTGAAGGACACCACCATGACTACATCTTCGAGTTTTGATGGTTCATATTCTATGATATAACTCAGCTTGTTATCGGTACTGATATCATTCCATTGTCCTAGTAAGCCAATCGCATCTGCGTCACTTGCCCCGTCAGGCCAATTTTCATGAGAAATGGCAAGACCGTTTTGGTTTCCACCAAAATTGTCAGGTTCAATTCGGCCAAAATTCTCAAAAATAACAGCTTCACCAGTCTCCCAAACGAAGCTACCCTCTTGTGCTTTGTCGTTTGCCCCCAGCCAAGAATATTCGGCACCTCCTCCATCTGAAGCAGAGAAAAGGCTTGTGAAGGAAAAGGGTGTTGCCTGCTCGTATCCCACGGAGCTTATATAATTCAAATCAAGCAGCTCTTCCGCTGAAGTGACTGAGGCTAATTGTCCACCGCGCGCAATGGCATCGGCTACCGCCTCGTCATAGGTAAAGTTAGTAAGCATCAATTTAAAGCTGGAGCCAACATAATCAGGCAAGATTTCATTTGAGTTAGAAGTGACCCTAGTCATCGCGCTTGAATGGACTGTCTCAACGCCCATTTTATCACTGACTGTAATTTCTACAGAAACCTTTGCATCGATGTGGCTAGCATTCAGGGTATAGGTACTTTCGGTGGCACCAGAAATAGCCACACCGTCGGCCATCCATTGATACCCAACTGAGGTGGTAAGTCCATCGGGGTCAGTTAGGCTGTGCGTTGCCGTTAGGGTGCCGCCACTCGTCGCGGTGCCAGTCACGGTAACAGTCCCAATTGTTGGGCCGTCATCTGTATTTTCAACAGCAATCACAAGTTCCTCAGAATATTTTTTGCCACCCGAGTCAGTCGTGGTCACGACCACCTTATAGGATGATTGTACTTCATAGTTAGCCGCTGCTTTTAAAGACAGCGCACCCGTCGTTTGATCAATAGTGAAGGCCGCATGGTCAGTTCCATCCACTGTGCTGATAGAGTATTTAAAACCACTACTCACTGTGCCATTAGCTGCCGCCGCATCAATGGTGGTCACGTCTCCCACTTTCAGTAGAGTACCGGAGGCTTCACTTATGGTTTGTACATCTAGCGCTATATCAGTCGGAGCTTTGTTGGCGATTGCATTCGTAAGTGCCGTAG
>JAPKEA010000441.1 GCA_028822275.1 Planktomarina sp.
GCACAACCAAGATGGTGGGGCGACCGAATTCCATGTGCAAATAGTCGTAGTAGCCAGTCAGATAGTATACATTATCGTCATCTGTGATGAGCGCAACGTCAATACCTGCATCAAAAAGCCTCCTCTGAAAATTAGAAAGTCGCTCCGCAAACATTATAAAACTTTGAAACTAAAAAAGCAGTTATGCTTATGTGTAGAGTGCTGGGAAAAGAGGTTTGTAGGTATCTTAAGCCCAAGGTCGCTCAAAATTTCTGCTAAACACCGTTTTATTCGTACCAGTTTCACACGAAACACAATATTACAGTGAAATCTCTTACTCAGTACGATTAAGCTCATTATTATTATGTCCATCACAGATTTTCTTGATGCTACATCTATAGATTATTGGATTAGGGGGATGTCAACATTCAATTATGACCAGTCGTATATGAAAAATAGCACTTCAAGGCAACAATATTCGACTGGCTGAGTGGCGTGACATTAAAACTTTTATTTACTCAGTATTCTTAAATGTGAGCCTAATATAATAAGTCTGGGCACCATATTTTGCCATGGATGAAATTTAATAATTTAGGTGCAAAAAAAGTGTGCGTGGATCTTTGGTGAAATATGAATTTAAAACTCAAAAAAATCCGTTTTTTTCTACTCTTGCGGATCTAAATTTACAAACAATCTGGCGAGCAGCTTACTTGTTTCAGATTCGAGGCCGTCTACAACATCAAGATAATTGCGATGTTTGGATTTAACAAAGAAACAATCCCAGCGAGCCGCAAGTAATTCAGCCTGTTGAAGGTAAATTGGTTGCTCGTCTGAACCCACCCAAACTGTAACCATAATATCTTCATCTACTTCGAGAAGAGCGGTGCTCTCCTGAGTTGCTATATCCTCTGACAAACCCAATTTATTGTTCATGGTTGTCTCAATCAATGGCCTCAAATCACTAAGAGGTGATATTGGCATTACGTGCGAAATTCTAGCTGCAACACTGGGGTCAAGCATACCCTTACTTGCCATTCTCGCAGCCAAATGGCCACCTGCTTGATGCCCCACTATAATTATTGGTTCATTGTATTTATTCGCAACAAACTCAACACACTGTTTAATTTCAAGCGCTATATCTGGCAAACTAGCATTGGGGCAAAGCGTATAATTTGGAATGATTACGCGAACATCGGATAACACAGAGCCTAATGCTAAATGCGACCACTCTGATTTATCAGATCCAATCCAATAACCATCGTGCAAGAAGATCATCGTAGCACGCACAAGTGAAGCTGGACTAAAAATATCCATCACATTTCTATCATTTAGTCCGTATTTAATATTATATTGTGCTTTTTTTTGTTGACCCATAAATTTACAAAAATCAGTAGATCTTTCGGCGCGCGCTTCGATGGCTTTGTGTGCATTTGGAATATGTTTCATAAGCTCAAATTTATTATTATTTCGCATAAACGTTCCAAAATTTCTCTATTAAATTTCTACCATCTATTAGTATCATTAAATCTTCAGATCTTACTATAAAAAATTTATAAACAAAAAATATCAATGGCTAAAGTTCCTTGCCTAAACGCGTCTGCTTACGATCCATTTGAGTGCGAACATGCACAGCCGTCCACATTCCAGCTTATTCAAGCAAACCTTAGAGATGTTAGAAAGCTAACGGATAAGTCAGCGCCTTGAGTAGCACTTTTTGGTCATAAGTTCATTCGAAAATAGGTCAACCCTCGTAAACACCTTAAAAGCTTTGAAGCCAAAATGACGGTGAAAGAACGATCACCCATCAAAATCAACCTGGCTCTATCCTCCCACTAACCTGCTCAATAAAACCACTTCACTTTTTTCATTAATCGGAGTTGCCCACGTATCATTGTAAATACGCCCATCGATGGCCACCGAAACGCCACGCGAAAGCTGTTGTTTCAGCTCAGGATAGGCCGTTGCAAGCCCATCTAACAGCTCACGCATATTGCTTGCTGCTATCTCCACTTCGGATTTTCCATCGGCAAACGCTTCCAACGACCCCCAAAGCCGTACAGCTACCATTTAGAGCTCCTTTAGAGCAGCCAGCACCTTTGGTGGTGACATTGGTAAGCTGGTTAGTCGCACCCCAGCGGCGCGCGATACGGAGTTAGCAATGGCTGCAAGGGGAGGCACAATACCTGTTTCGCCAACGCCCCGTACACCATAGGGGTGCCCAGGATTAGGAATTTCTAGGATCACAGTGTCAATCATGGGAAGATCAGAAGCAACAGGAATGCGGTAGTCTAAGAAGCCAGGGTTTTGGAGGGTACCATCCGCATTATACACATATTCTTCGTTCAACGCCCAACCAATGCCTTGTACAGCGCCGCCCTGTAGTTGCCCTTCGACATACGCCGGGTGCACAGCCTTTCCGGCATCCTGCAAGACCGTATACCGCAAGATTTTCACCGAACCAGTTTCTGGATCGACCTCAGTATCAGCAATATGAGTTCCAAAACTTACGCCTGCGCCTTCAGCATTAACTTCAAAATGGCCCGCAATTGGGCCACCAGTGTTTGAAGCTATCGCTGCAATTTCACCTAATGTCATAGGCGGAAATTTTCCCGCATTTGGGCCGGCGGGTTGGGCCGAACCGTCAACCCATTCTACGGCTTCAACATCGATGCCCCAGGTAATAGCTGCACGTTTTTTC
>JAPKEA010000052.1 GCA_028822275.1 Planktomarina sp.
ATAATTAGATCCAACAAAAAATACTTTAGGGCCAAAATTATCCACCATAAACGGAATAAGGTCGAAAGAGTGCTGGTTCGCTAATGGACCAGTTCCAATACAATTTTGAGTACACTCTGCCCCTTCGTAACATGTGGGATAAAAGAGCAGATTGTCCTGCTGCATAACAGTAGGCAAAATTGCCTTGCGACTTGCAGAGGTATAACATCCAAATATCGAGATTACCTTATCGCGCAATATCATCTCTTTAGTCTTGGCAGAATACACTTTGAAATCTGACTTAGCGTCAACAATCACAGGTTCAATTGGCATACCCTTTACACCGCCAGCTGCATTTATTTCATCAATGGCATATTGCATTACCAAAGTGGAATCTTCTTCGGGAACGGCCAAACCTCCAGTAAGTGAGAACAAAAGCCCAACTTTTATTGGGGTATCAGCCTTAAGTGACGTTGCAGCTTGAGCTCCTGGTATCCATAGGTGGGGCATCCCCAGAGCTAAGGAAGATAATGCTGCTGTGTTCAAAAACTTTCTTCTTGTTAGTGACATGTTTAAGTACCTTTCTATTATTGTGGGGTTTGGATTATTTAAATTTCGACGTGCGCATTACAGTCTGTGCGGTCACAAAACCAAATTTTAGATTTGATTTGACCAAAGTCTGCAAAGGCTTCTACTGGGAAGCAAGCGATAGAATATAAGGTTTATCTGCTTTGACGGGTAGTCACTGTCAGAAACTCGTTTTTCAAAGCCAAAACCGCAACGATTGGTGATATTGTGTATCAAACGTACCAGACCCCTGGCTCGCAAATTGAGCGGCTTTTGGTCTACCTGTCAGATCACTGTAAAACTTAATTCCAAATCGAGCCTAGTCATACTTTCAGAATTAAGTAATCATTTAAGTCGTTGCCTGTAATTAACGATCATTCATCTTATCTGCCTGGCTTAACCACATTGTTTCACTAGGGGATAAATTCTTGACCACTCGGAAATAATGGACACAGTATGCAGGTAACTGCAAGTACAATTTATTAGTTTAGATAAAAAAGTTGTAAAATCGATAACCCACACCATACTGTGCGTACATGTTTCAATTTTAAGCTACGGCATATGTGTTGGTTTGCCCTACCACCGTCCTTTAGTTAGTGCGGGCTTAATCACTACTGGCTCTTAATGTCGGTTGGTATGCTTATGTGTCCTGCGTTGCTCGCAGTGACATATAGGATACTGAATAAAAATCATTAAAAACGTTGCAAGGGAAGACGCCCATTCATCACCGAGAAATGTAGAAAATCCCTCTCTCAGAGACTTTTGACAGCAAATAAAACTTAGCAGTTTACTTTTGGCAGCCATGCCTATGACGTACACAGCGTTTTCAAATTAAGGATACTCATTTGATCGTTAATATTTTAACTATAAATAAAGGGCTAAAGAGCACACTTATCAGTTTAGCGCAGATTATGCTTCAGCCGTCCATTGGCGTTGGAATAGTCTTTCTAATAGGTTCAGCTATCAACTCTTTGCCATTGGCGATATTTGGTCTGATCGGAAGTGCCACTGGAGTCCTAACGGCAGTAATCGTCGGACACAGCTCAAAGGACATACAAAACGGCTTATTTGGCTTCAATGGCGCTTTGGTGGGGTTTGGACTTGGCTATTATTATGGCCCACAATTATCACTAGTTATTTTTGTCCTTTTAGGCGCTGCTGGTTCAGTAATTGTCATGCAATATATGCATCTCAAAAGAGTGCAGCCATTTACTTTTCCGTTCGTCATTACCACTTGGTCGATCATGCTATTATTTGCTGCAACTGGGTGGTTTGAAGTGGTATCTTGGCCGATTGACGATGTGGGAGAGTTGAAATTTATGCACGCCCTTGCCCGAGGAGTTGGGCAAGTTTTTTTTCAAGAGTACGTAATAACAGGGTTTCTTTTAGTGACTGCAATTACCCTAAACAATTGGGTAGAAGGAATTTTTGCCATTTGCGCATCCTGTATAGGTGTAATGTTGGCTTTTTTCTTAGGCTTGCCTACTGACACAATCAATCTTGGGCTATTTGGATATAATGGTGTACTTTGCGCAATTGTATTCGCAGGTAAAACTTTGCGCAATGTAGTCACTGCGCTTATCGCGATATTGATATCTTTTCTAATTTACCGTGGAGTAGTTTTTGCCGGTGTTCCAGCGCTCACATTTCCTTTTGTTCTAACGACTTGGATTATTTTCTGGACGCGTAAATGGATCGATGCAAAGCTATCAGTCCATTAAGTCCTTACTGGTAACATAGTGTGTTCAAATTTAACTGTAGAACCCGACATTTTCGCGACGATTGCAATTACAAGTCCGCTTTCCTCAGGCACAGGTGCCTTCTCAACTAACATTCTCGCCAAAGGAAACTCGAAAGTAGAGCGAAATACCCGGCGTAACTCTCGTGCACCAAATCGCGCATCAAACCCCGTATTTGCAAGAAAATATGCGACGTCTTCCCCAATTTCGACATATATATTTCGAGCTAATAGACGTTGGTTTAAAAGCTGAACCTGGTGCGACACAAGTTTATTCATTTCCAATTTCCCTAATGGCAAAAGTTGCTGAGCATGATCTATCCGGTTCACAAACTCAGGAGGGTAAATCTTTAATAACTCTGTGGTAAGATTGCTGTCCTGCCCCTTTTCTTGGTCTGCCCACTCAAACCCAAATGCCTCTCTACAGGATTGGGAAAATCTGGAAAAACGTGATGAGTTAGGCGAAGCATTCAGATTACTAGTCATAAAAATGATAGTGTTCCGAAACGAAATTGTTCGTTCGCCAGAAGCCACTGTTAAAATGCCATTATCAAGAACATTCATCAGGGCTAAGACCACCTCGTTACTAGCCTTTTCCAACTCGTCAAACAAAACGATACCTGGCAATCTACTAGAGCCCTCAATTTTCTCCTGGTCCAACAGCGTCATACCCTCCTTTGAGCCGACATATCCCGGAGGAGAGCCAGAAAATGCTGCGGCGTAATGTTCTTGCGACAGCGTATTCATGTCTATACGACACAATGCTTCTGACGTACCATGGATTGCTCTTGCAACACTCCGCACCGACTCTGTTTTGCCCACGCCAGTTGGTCCAGTAAATAAAATAGATGCCAACGGTTTTCGGGGATCTGAAAGACCAACACATGCTACTTTCATGATGTCTACGATCAAATCAATTGCTTTTTTTTGTCCGAAAACTGTTTGTTCAAGCTCATTTCGCACCCCCTCGGGCGTAAAAGAATACCTTCTTTGATACATCGATGCAGCTGAAAAATCAGCCAAGTCGGAACAGCGAGCCTCCTCATGGTGAAGCCAGTCACCGTCAGCAAGTTTCTTTTTATTATCCTCAATGCGGTCCGTCAGAAACGGCATTATTGAACTCCTATCTGATGGCTGTTGACGCGCGCACCGAGCATCACCGGGACGCGCAATCTCTTGTGGTGCTAGCCGTGCTCTTTTTCAGCAGCGCCTGTGGGTAAGTTCCCAACCGGTGCCGATGCCACACCGACATGCTTTCGGGTAATTTTCTCGACGTCATCACGAGTTTTTTCTGCGTCGTTCACCCAATTACGATAAAATTCGAACGGACAATCTGCAACGCCACGATCACCATCGCCTGAGGCATGAACACCGGTATAGCCACGGTGCAGTAATTTGAAGAGATGGTTCTGCGACTGATCATTAGCTCTAGCATCACGAATCTGAGACACTGAAAGCTGCGCATACTGGATGCCCATATCCTCTTCACCACATTCACCGAGTGTTCTGCCATCAAAGCCAATAATAGCTGAGTGACCGAAGTAGCTATAGACACCATCGAAACCCGAGGCGTTTGCAACCGCTACATAACAGTTGTTTGCCCACGCCATCGCTTTGGACATCAACACCTGCTGCTCCTTAGCAGGGTACATGTAGCCTTGGCACCTCACAATCAGTTCAGCCCCGCGCATAGAACAATCACGCCAAATTTCTGGGTAGTTACCATCATCACATATGATTAACGAGATCTTCAGGCCCTTGGGTCCGTCTACCACAAATGTCTCACTACCAGGCGACCATCCTTCAATCGGACACCATGGTATAATCTTACGATATTTCTGGACAATCTCACCTTTATTATTAATTAAAATCAGTGTGTTATATGGATTTTTATGTGGGTGCTGTTCATGCTGTTCACCAGTAATCGAAAAGACCCCCCAAACATTGGCTTTCCTACATGCACGGGCAAAAATATCAGTTTCAGCGCCAGGAACCTTCGCGGCCGTTTCGAACATTTCCTTGGAGTCGTACATAATACCTTGCGTGCTGTATTCAGGAAAGATCACCAAGTCCATGCCTGGCAGACCAGTCTTCATCCCCACCAGCATCTCACTAATTTTCTCAGCATTTTCCAAAACTTCCGCCTTGGTGTGAAGTCGGGGCATTTTGTAATTCACTACTGCAACACCTACCGTGTCCGGGCTGCTGGATATATCTCCATGTCTCATAATTTTCCTCCTATTGAATGGGTGAATAGCGACCAAATGGTCGACTTTGGGCAACTGAAATTTGAGTGCAGAGAGCTGTCTTTAAACGAAAATATTACAGTAGTGCTCTGAGTACCTCAAAGTGACTAAAGAACAGATATTTTCAGCTATACATCTTTAACCGCGTGACGTTACGCTCATAGATGGCAACTTTGCCATTAAGTTAGGCTTCGATGTTGAAGCGTTTGCAACTCTACCCGAAATCTATGTAGCGTAACAACCTTATATTAGCCCTGAGTTACCAGAGTTTCTACAACAGAATGTGTAACCAGTGATAGAAAAATATGTTTTTTACCCGTATAGTCAAATCCTAGAATAAAGGCTTTTAAAGAATTTCGCTTTAAAATTGCTTTTTCCAATTTGCGAGCTGCTTTAATTTAAAGTGTAGATTTTCAAACGTGTTGCAAGAAATAGATATCTATATTTTTTCTTATGCTGAAAAGTATATGATCCTTGGTCAGGTGTAGTACTGAACCATGTTTTCTCCGGAATTTGCCTAGAATCGGGACCTATTAATCTACTTAAGGATATCAGGGTTGCATGATTGCAGTCGCCAAATTTCCAGGGTTTTACCGGTAGCCTTCAGTGGCCGAGCGAAGGTTAGATGGCATGGCTTCGGCATTATTTTCCGAAGCGTCACGGCGCCAAGTAATATTATTTTATCAATCACAATAGGTTGCACTAGTTTGATACGCCAATAGAATATGGTCTACAAAAGGCGCTCTACAACCACTGGAAAAAGTGGAGTGACATGGGTGTTTTTACGCAGGTCATGATGAACCTAACTACCGGGATGTCTGATAATAATAAAATCTTCATCGAGGCTGCTCGTATAAAAGCACTTCGCCTGACCTTTAGACCGCAGGTGAAAAAGGGAATTAGAGGCCCCACAAACTCGAACTAATTGGCTTATAAATGAGAAACTACATACGGTAACAGACATTATTGGACGGCTAACCCAGTTCTTAAAAGGACAGGGTTACGATATGAATTGCTTCTACAATTTCCTCTTATTTATAGGAGTAGCTCTCTGAATCCCTGGACAAAAGCCGAGCGATCAAATCGTAACGTACGACAAGTGTCGCTACAAACAAACTAACTAGATTGAAGTCATTTGCGACCGTCTCCAAAACTAGCGGCGTACGACCACCCTTTATTACCGATTTCCCAAGGTCTTCCCATCCGCCATAACTTTCGCCGCAACCATGATCTTCTGGTTTTGAGTGCTAAATCCTAAAGCTCTTTTAGGATGAAATTTTGACTGGATCGTGGACTAATTTTTACTTTACAAGATTTTAAAATCACTAATTTTTCAACATCTTTAAGGACTTTTTTGATGTGCCTTTACAATTCGCACATATCGAGTGCTAAAATTTTCATCAGTTGGGCCCTCAAAATGAACTTTATAAAGTTCACCCAAGCTTATGTGTGTTAAGCGCTCATAAAATCAGAAACTGGAAATATTAAAGACAATATAAAGAGTAAAAGACTAAAATTAAAACATGTCAATTTGATACATAGTTCGCAATACACCACATAGAAAGACACTCATTAGTACCGCACCAATTACTGTATTCGGCTACATTTTCTACTCTTACACTATACCAAATTAATCAAAGGTTATAATTGTCATTTCATAACATTTTCAGACATAGGGCCTTCTACGAAGATGTGTGAGTGCATTTTTTGAGGATTTTCAACCAAAGGCTTAAAGCTCATATAGCGCAAAATATCGCGTTCAATATTAATTCCAGGGGCAACTTCAATAAGTTTAAGCCCATTTGGTAAAAGTTCAAAAACGCATCTTTCGGTAACATATAAAACCGACTGCCTTTTTTGAGACGCCCTATCGCCTGAAAATGTGATTTGATCTACATGATTAACAAATTTTTCAATTTTACCTTCTTGTTCAATATCCAAACTGCCCTTCACTATATTTATTTTTAACCCTCCTGATGTGAAAGCACCACAAAAAATTAGATTTTTCGCATTCTGACTAATATTTATGAAGCCTCCAGCACCCATTAAGCGACTGCCAAACCGGGAAACATTGACATCGCCTGTTGCTCCCACTTGAGCCATCCCAAGGACCGCAAGTGATAGACCACCACCATCGTAAAAATCAAACTGCTGGTTTTGAGTTATAATCACATCCGTATTAACCGCAGTTCCAAAATCTAAGCCCGAAGAAGGCTGACCGCCTATCACTCCGGGTTCTGCCGAAAGCGTCACTTTATCCAGCCAACCTTCTTCGCGTGCCACTGAAGCCACGCCCTCTGGTACGCCAATACCTAAATTTATGACGCCCTCATATTTTTGAAGTTCTAAGGCCGCGCGCCTACAGATGACCTTTCGAAAATCTAGAGAAGTAGGGGTGGTAGTATCATCATCTGGTGCTCTTGCATGCCCATCTAAGTAAGGAGAATAAATTGTTGCATATGTCTGAACGTGGTTTTCGCTTCGAGCCACCACAACAGCATCTACCATTACACCAGGAATTTCGACTATTCGAGGATTCAAACTTCCTTGTTCCACAATTTTTTCGACCTGCGCTATAACTAAGCCACCAGAGTTTTTAGCTGCCATCGCTTGAGCCAAGTTATCAATGCGGAGTGCTTCGCGTTCCATTGAAATGTTGCCTTTAGGATCGGCAGATGTACCTCTAATAAACGCCACATTAATTTTTATTGATTTATAAAATAATAGCTCCTCTCCTGCTAAGGTAATTACTTCAATAAGGTCTTCAGTCGTATTTTCATTGACCTTTCCACCCTGAATGCGAGGATCTACGAAAGTACCAATACCCACACGAGACAATATTCCAGGCTTCCCAGCAGCAATATCACGGTATAGTTGACTTATGATACCTTGAGGAAAATTATAGGCCTCAATTTTACCAGATGTCGCCAAACTGCCTAATTTAGGTACAAGGCCATAATGCCCCCCAATGGTACGTTTTATTAATCCCTGATAGGCAAGCTTGTTAAGGCCACGTTCAGCGCCATCTCCCGGACCCGCAGTAAACATTAAGGTAAGGTTCGCAGGGCTTCCAGTCGATAAAAATCGTTTTTCGAGGGCAATCAACAGTTCGTCAGGAACACCGACACCTACAAAACCCGCAATGCTCAAGACGTCACTACTTTTCACCAGGGCTATTGCATCAGCTGCTGAAATAATTTTATTTTTCATTATGCTATGTTTCTTTCAAATATAAATTAACTACAGGCAGGTTTGACTGTGAGTTGCTTACCCACTCTAAGTCACCAAAAATGGATTGGGAATTCAGAAAATTCCACGATCACTTAGTGGGCCATATTGCTTTATGCTGAAAGACCTGCTTGCGCATTAATGTAAATAATCAGTATGCCTGCTCGTAAGCGTGGGCGGCACGCAGCACAGTGGCATCGTCAAACAGTCGGCCTGTCAACATTAAACCTATTGGCAGCCCATCTACTGAATGAACAGGAACTGATACAGAAGGGTGCCCAGTAAGATCAAACGCTGCAGTATTTGCTACCATATTTAAGGCCTGATCTATATGTTCTTTACGATCAATCTCTGGCAGGGCAGGGAGCTTGTGTGCTCTCTGAGGCGTTGTTGGCATTAGTAAAAGATCTACTTCCGCTAAAACCGCGTTATAAGTAGCTGTTAAGATGCGCGTCATGTTTTGTGCACGAGCGTAAAAAACACCGTCGTATTTTGTTCGCATATATTCTGCAACCAGCGCGCCCATTTTGGCTGTTGGAGATAAATCATGACCGTGCGTCTTCAATCCACGCATCATAGCGCTGATCAGGCGGGGGTTATAATAACCTTTCGTTTGATATGCGGCATGACCACTATTAAAACTTGAAAGCCCACCTTCAATAGCTATAGCATTCCATAAAGGTACTACACGTTCATGCATTGGGATTGAGATCTCAGCCACCTCGGCTCCCATAGAAGCTAATTTCTCAGCAGCTCCAAGAACCCCCAGATTAACAGATTGAGTTGCATGAGCTGTCTCAAAACCCTCTTTCACAATAGCAATTTTGAGCCCTTTTATATCCCCAGTCAGTTTCGAAATATAATCTGGTACTGACACACTAGTTGGTTGTCGCGGATCAATGGCTGTATCATCCTTGCCCGCGATAACCCCTAACATAATCGCACAATCTTCCACGGTAGAGGCCATCGGTCCAACATGGTCAATTGTCTGATCAAAGCCAACTATACCCGTGTAAGGCACTAAACCATGAGTTGGTTTATGCCCAACCACTCCAGAAAACGAGGCCGGTATCCTAATAGATCCTCCTTGATCACCACCTAACGCTATGTCAACTTGCGCCATGGCCACCCCTGTTGCTGAACCATGAGACGAGCCACCTGGCGTGTGCGTTGAATCCACTGGGTTAAATCCTGGCCCATAAGTACTAGTGTGCCCACCTCCGGAAAAAGCGAAGTCATCAGTGTTCATTACTGCCGTTATATGTCCACCAGCTTCTAAAATTCGTTTTGTAACAGTGGCATCAATATCTGAAGTGTAATCATATAACAGACGAGAAGCACAAGTCATCGGCAACCCCGCAACGCAAATAGTATCTTTCAACCCTATAGTTCTGCCAGATAAAGCGCCATTTGTAATTAAGGGTGTAGACTGGACACTACAGTGTCTAACAATTCCATTAAGTGGATCATCTACCTTTTCAGGCCTAGAACCAGGTGTTCTAATGGCTGGCGTAACCTTTCTAACTGGATCCGGAAATTGGTCCAAAATATCGTACCCATCCAAAACCTTTGCAATTACAGGCTGGAGTACAGCTAGCTCATTTTGGGTCAGTTCAATTCCAGTTTTCTTACCGATTTGTTCTAAGTCTTTTGTATCTGGACGTCTTAAAGTCATGATGTCATCCGTTATAATGATGGATAAAATTTGAAAATTTAGTTCAGGGCGTTTAGCACTATCCTGAAAAGTGATCGTTTCCGGTAGTAAACTGATTAGCCCACATTTATACAACGTAATGGTATGTGAACCGAATTTTTCATCTCAAAAAAGATCAGGTTTGCCCTTCGATATCTAAGCATACGAGGGCGTCGAAGATACAAATTCGGTGTCATTATTCACGCATGTAGTGGCAGTGATTCTAACTTAATGTGCTCTTCTAATTGAAAATAATAGTTTGTAATAACTAAAAAGGAAAGATAATAAAATAAGATATGTTTGACTAATAAAAACTCTCACACTTATAAATCTTACTTACCGTGGATCAGGGCAAGCAGTAAAAATTTGAAATTATCTATTTAATATTAATGAATTTAATATCTTTTTATCTATACGAAAAAATTATGCTTGAAGTTTATTTCAAACTATGACGTATTATTCCGTACGGTAAAAATTGTACCCTCTAGCGAAACAACGCAGTTGAGCGAAGGTACGAGTGCAAACGTGATTATCAATAGCTACATCAGTAAGAATGCGTACCTAACTGTTCTTAATTTGATTAATGGCAAAGATAAACTTCTCAATCAATAGCTGGCTGGAAGGAGACCAACGCGAATGTCACGCGTCATGTGTCAAAAGCCGGCTTGCGTACACGCAGAAAGGAAATTCAATGCTGCGGAATATTCGTCAACTAGTCGATCGCTTCTATGAAATCGTTAATGGTGCTGATGGAGATTTCTCCGAGATCTTTACTTCTGACTTTCAATTTGGAATTATGAAGGGGTTTCCATATGGTGGTAATCACAATGGGTTAATTGCAACAGAAAAATTCTTTGAGGATTTTAGCGCGCATTTTGAATTTTGGACTGTCGAGACAGATAGATTTATCGAAGTGGACGATGCTAATATCGTAGTAACTGGTAAATATATATCTCAGGCATGTTCCACGGGTACGTCTTTCGAAATGGAGACTGTGCATTTGTGGACTGCAGATAACGGAATGCTGACGAGCTATAAGCATTTTTGCGATACAGCAATAGTATCAAAAGCTCTGGATCATATCGTCCCTCAATATAGCTGAGATGATGATCGTGGTGCCGTTGGTTCAATTGATCAAAAAAACTATTTGGATTTAAACGGAAACGCTTAATCAAAACTGCTTTAAAAATAAACCTAAGCTAGGTCTACTACTCAACATTAATGTCTAATTGCGAAGTAAATATTATTTATCAATTAAGAAACAGGCATAATATGGTCGGGCCAGTTTCTAGATGTGATGGTAATGTAAAATAGCGGGCCTTACCCGGCATCACCCATACGCGGTGGAGGCCGCCTATGACCTCACTGCTGACGCGCGCAGTGTCGTTGGCTTTCTAACGGTGTCATTCGGTTGACGCTTTTACGCTCTAACAGCCAAGGGGGATTCTGTTTGCATATTTTGGTTCTTCAGCATGCGGTGGTGGAGCACCCCGGTATTTTCCGATCTTTTCTGGCGCGTGATGATCACACTTATGACGCGGTAGAATTGGATCAGGGCGCGGCTTTGCCGGCGCTTGACGGATATGACGCACTATGGGTGATGGGTGGTCCGATGGATGTCTGGCAAGAAGCAGAGCATCCTTGGCTCAGAGCTGAGAAGGCCCTGATAAAAGACGCGGTACAGACCCGAAATATGCCTTTTCTGGGGCTTTGTCTGGGCCATCAGCTTTTAGCCGAGGCGCTGGGAGGCCATGTAGGCAAATCCAATGTACCCGAAGTTGGTGTCATGGATGTGTCATTAACCGCGGCAGGCACGGCAGCCACTATTTTCGCTAAGCTGCCTCAGCGATTTGGATGTTTACAATGGCATTCTGCCGAAGTCATCACGATGCCTGTAGGCGCAATCTGTTTGGCTGCGTCTGCGGCTTGTGCGGTACAGGCTATGCAATGGGGCGCTCAAGCGTTCTCGGCACAGTTTCATATAGAAATAGAACCTGACACCGTGCTTAACTGGGCTGAAATACCTGAATATGCTGTGGCGCTCGGGGCAGGCGGCGTCGAGCGTATGGGCGCTGATGCAGCTGTCCATATGGCCGTCTTTAATCAGATGGCCGAACAGCTTTATACCAATTGGATGGCGATAAATGGCTAGGTGGGTGCGTCGCCCGCATGCGGGCGCCTCGCCATCATGTGGCTACTGTTTATTGGTTCATAAAGTTACTTACTTAAGATAAGGATTTTTGTGCATGTGTGGAATCGTTGGAT
>JAPKEA010000442.1 GCA_028822275.1 Planktomarina sp.
CGAAACAAAAGAGCTGAAAGAGGCCGATCCAGAGGAGTGGCATTTTATAGTCAACGACTGTGTCGATGAAACAGTTTTTGCATTTTATGAATTGTCGTACGATGATCGCCTCGCCATAGTCCATTAAATAGGGAGCTATTATTATGAATTTTGAACAAAAAGCTGCCGCCCAGCACGCCGGCTCCCCCCTCCTAGTACTCGCAGGACCAGGTACTGGGAAGACCACAACATTGGTTGGGCGCTATGAATTCTTAGTAAATCAGAATGTAGATCCAAAGAAAATCATCTGTTGCACGTTCTCAAAGCAAGCAGCTAATGAGCTAAAACTGCGGCTTTCAGCTAATACAAAGGTAGCGACAACAGGCTTGCCTATCGCAACCTTTCACGCACTTTCACTGAGGATTCTAAAATCCATCGGAAAAGCCATAGACGTGCCAACTGATTTTAAAATATGGACAAAAAAATATGAACGAGAAAATGTTATAAAGCAATTACAAGAGGCAGTTGTTAAAGCTGGGTTTTATGAAGGTGTTGAAGAGGAAGAAAAAAGTGCCAAGAAAGCACTGGAATATATTGATGCGGTTAGGGAAGAGCTTCTTGACCCAGAAGACGCGTCTATTAGAGCCGCAGAACTGAATGACAAAGCAAAAATAGCACACTGCGAAGTCTATGCAGCTTATGAAGACCACCTCAACAAAGAAAATAAAATAGACTACCCCCGTATGGCTCAGTTGGCATGCAAGGCTCTAAGTAAAGATGCCGAAATAGGCGGTAGCTATGTAAAAAGTTTTCAACATATTTTAGTTGATGAGTTTCAAGATATTAACTTGGCCCAAAAAATACTAGTCGACTCTTTTTTCAATGCTGGTGTTCAGCTTTGGGCTGTTGGTGACGACTATCAAGCAATTTACGGATTCCGCGGTAGTAGAGTAAAATACATGCTGAATTTTCAAAAAGAGTATCCTGGCTCAAAGATAAAGTTGTTAAAGCAAAATTACCGTTCCGGTAAAAAGATACTGAACCTTGCTAAAAACCTTTCAGAGCATTTCCTTGAAGCCCATCAAAAAGACCTCAACCCTACCCGCGATACCGTTGGAAAGGTTTATAGAGATCTAGTTCGGGATGAGGACGAAGAAGCTGACGCTGTTGTTGATGAAATAACTCAGCGCATTAATGTTAGGGTCCCATTATCAGAAATTGCTGTTATTTCACGAACAAATATTAGACTAAACAAAGTGGCTGCAGAACTCATCCGCCGTGGAATACCAATTCAATTTAGCGGCGCATCTCCACTATTTGAGGCAGTCGAAGCAAAGCAGCTTATTAGAGCAGTAGCTACAGCTTCAGGTGTATATCTCGAACCCAGCTGGCCTCACATATCAACCGCTTTGTATGGCTTTTCTAAAAATATTGAAAATGAAACATGGCAAAAAAAAGTGCGGTCGTTAGCCACTTACATTATCAAACGGCCTCCTAATGGACTAAACGACGATGGCCTACTTCAAAGGCGAGAAATCGTTGAAAAAAATCGTGACGTTCTTCTGGAGTTCGCGGACGCAAAGAAGTTTTTTAAGATGCTTCGAGCATCTTTTAAAAACAACGATGATCCCGAGAAAGTATTTATTGGGACAGTCCACAAAGCAAAAGGTCTGGAGTGGGATAGCGTATTTTTTATGGGCCTTGAGGATGGGCATTTACCTCAGAAGCAAAGTACTGCTCCAAAAGACTATGACGAGGAACGTCGATTAGCCTATGTCGGTATAACTCGAGCAAAGAACTTCTTATTTTTTACTACAATATCCTTTCGAAAAGATCAAAATCGAAAAGATCAGAAAGTTGATCCATCCCCTTTTCTGTTGGAAATGTTCGGTCCAGAAGCCTCGTCAAGAAAGCAAAAACAAGACAAGACTAAACCTACACGAAAAGAGAAAGATACTCATGAAAATCCAATTTTTGAACGTATCCGAAATCTAAAGCGGAAAGCTGCAGATCTGGCCTGTTCCAAATCAGAGGCCGAAGCCGCCGAAGCGATGGCGCAAAAGCTTATGACAAAACACAATATAGGGCTCAAAAATGGCAAGCTATTCGTCATGCCATCATCCAATGCAGACCCAAGTCTTTACGCACTTAGAAGCCGTGAAGAGTTTCATAAAAAGAATTTAAGCGCCGCAGAGAACGAAGCCTGGATAAGAGAGCGTTGGAAGGCATACCAAGATAAAGTGGTGGAAAGAAATGTACATAATTCTAACTTAGCAGATGGCATGGGTGGAAACGGTACAGGTTGGACTAACGATTCAGGCGGTTCAGGATGTTTACAAGAAGCTGGCTACACCACCCGAAAAGATGGCCCATCTGACACCAAAAGACAGCAAATTTTGGCAGATGTACTATCTGGACACATCCGTCTTCCAGATTGGCTCAGCGAGACAGTTCACACACAATGGGGGGCACCAAACACAATCGATCGATTACGGAAAATGAGAAATACTTTGAACGTCGCCTTGGGAACTCAGCAGGGTCGGCCAAATCCATCTTTGCAAGCTATCAAGAAGTGGAAGGCTGACATACAATTTTTGGACGGTCGGTTGAAAGAAAATTTAGCAACAGAAACTGTGTAAAGTTAATGGTTCCACTGAAAGGAGACGAAAATGTTTGGTTT
>JAPKEA010000443.1 GCA_028822275.1 Planktomarina sp.
CAAAGGAGTCATCATTGCTCTTGATGATGACCTACGTATGCGCAGAGCTCTTAGTGTTACAAGTAATATTGAGTTTTTCAGCTACAAGGTGAGCTTTTCTCTTAAGAAAGGACATTGAAGCGCATGGAGGGCTATAGTAGAAATGTTGCGTTTTAGACGGAGTGGGTAATTATGACCAATAAAACTACTATGACGGCAATAGCAACTCATAGGAAAAGACTTCAAGAAATATTTAGAGAATCCAGAATTTCTTATCAATCTGGGGGTGTTCTGACTCCGAGAGACATGCTGCGTCTACCTGAATATGCGCTCAGCTTTATCAACACATTAGCTATTACCACTAAGCCTAAAAAACATCTTGATCCATGGGTCACTATTACTTCACCTTCAATTATTTTTGATTTTGGTGCGTTTACAGGCTTTTGCATAAACAAGGTTCATAGCGAAGTCGTCCAGCTTTGGGATACAGATCAGGGCCTAAATTTAACTGTGGGTGACGGATTAGATTTACTTGACACTCTTGATGAAACCTTTGACTTAGTGACATCTATTTTGCCACTAGGCTATCGTCTCCAGCCGGCCGAAAAACAGTCGCTGGATAAGCGATTTTTAGGTATTCATGATAAAGCAACGATCATAATGGCCAAGTCTCTGGCACTGTTAACTGAAGATGGGATCGGTATATTTTTAGTAACTGATAACTTCTTCTATGATGGTAAAGCCGAAGAGCTTTTCGCAGCTGATGGGTTTTATATAGACGCTATTTTTGCATTAGCGAGTGGTGCATTGGGTGGTGAAATGGGTAGCGGGACAAATATAGCGACTAACTTAATCGTTATCCGAAGAAAGTCACAAGATAAGTACTTTTTTTCTGAATTGACAAATAACGAAGAAGAGATGCAGCTTATTCTTGATAAGTACCTAGTCGATGGGCCTCAAGGAATTGACAGAACATTACTCCGAGGCACTTTCAGAGGTCTGGCCGCAACAAAACTAGCCCGGCAAATAGAGAAATTAGAAACGCAATATAAGAGCTTTACCTCCTACAAGATAGATGATATCTGTGAAATTAGAGGGTGTAAAACAGGAGGAAAATTTGATGAGACCGAAAATGCTATTTATGTACCAAAAGTTGGAAATTCGCCGGCTATAAACGTCTTGTCAAATGTGACTATCAAGCACCAAAATTTATTGCAACTTAAGTTCGATCCTAAGGTAGTAAATGCCGTTTACATGCAGTCATACTTTAGGTCGGCTTTGGGTCGGTTAATGCTACAAAGCGAAACCCGTGGTTCAGTTATCCGGAATCTATCAAAGGCTAGCCTTCTCGCTATGCCAATCCCTATTCCTAGTATGTCAGAGCAAAATAACATCGTTGCTAATATGGAAAAAATTGACAAACTTCGAGAAGTAATCAATGAATTTGAGAATGAATTAGCTTTGAATCCTACTGGCTCATCTTCGATACTAGAACAACTAGATAATATGATTGATGTTATGGGAAGTTTAACCGGAGCAGACAAAGTTCGAGCGTTGGTTCGTGATGGAGAGAGCAGCACACTAGAGTTTAAGCAGACATTATCGTGGAATGTCAGAGCAAATAAGAAAGACATTGCTATGCAAATTGCATCGTTAAAGCAGATAGTCGCTTTTCTTAATAGCAGTGGAGGAACTCTACTTATTGGTGTGGCCGATGATGGGAGTATCCCCGGTGTAGATTTGGAGCTTGGAAAATTACATAAAAATAGCCTGGACCACTTTCAAACTGGGTTTAAAAACTTATTAAAAGATAGGATAGGTGAACAATTTTATCCTTACTTCGATGTTGTTATTCATAACGTCGATGGTGCACATGTATTACTTATAAATTGCCGACCGTCTAAAACCTCATGCTGGTTAATTAATCCAGAAACAAAGCAGGAAGAATTCTATGTTAGAGCTCCTGCGGCAACAGATAAGCTAGAAGGTCGTGTACTAATAGACTACATAGAAAACCATAATTGGGATGTTTAAATATGCCTAATAAAACTATTTCTTATGTTTCAGTGAATGAGGCAATTGATGATGCAGTTGCTAAGTATAAAAATAATGAATCAATTGACGATATCCTTGAGTGGGTAAATCATGACACGGACAGGCTCACAGCGTGGGCATATGAGACAGATGCTTTTGGAGCTAGTGATGATGTATTCCTGTTTCATGAAGATGAAATTTTCTTCGCCGATGGTACTATTTTTGACTATTTCGATGCTGAAGATTTGGACTTAACATCAGATAGCGATATTCTATATTTTATAAACAGACGGGTGGATGGTCTCATCGATGAGGCTCTCTCGGTTCATTTCCAGAGCAGAGATGGAGTATGCATTGACGCAACGATTCAGATACTTGGGCAGGGAGGAGCTCATTATAGTGACTTTGGAATTTGTAGCTCCAAAGAGGAGTGTTTTAAGCATCTATTAGGTGGTGGAACTATTCTTTGGGGCGACGCTTGTGAGTCACATTCAAACACCGATCTAATTTTAATGTATAAGAAAAATATTACTGAAAAATATTTTGAAATCTAGAAGGTAATCTATGGAATGTTTAACAAATGTTTTTGATAAATTATGGGAAGTGCGAGGAAGTGGTACAAGTGATCCAGAGTGCATAGCCT
>JAPKEA010000444.1 GCA_028822275.1 Planktomarina sp.
TAAGAGCCGCCACCGCGATTGTCGTGTGGTACGCCGTAAGGGCCGTGTTTATGTGATCAACAAAACACAGCCTCGCTTTAAAGCACGTCAGGGCTAATCTCTGACAAAGCTTTTTAAAAAGACCGCCCTATTGGGGCGGCTTTTTTTATGTTTTATTTAAATAATAAATTTATTCTTCCGTGTTACAAAAAGCAGTAACCCTAAATTATTTAATCATAAGATCGTTGATCTTCGATGATCACACCGTCTCGGGGCAAAAAACCTTCCGATAGGACTTCGACATCTGCTTTTAGTTTAAGCGTTGCGGCTATGGAAGCTGCGTAAGCTTTTGCATGGGCTGGGTTTCCCTCAACCCTAACCGTCATATTATCAGTCTCAGAAGCGCGCGTAGCAATTACCCGCGCCCGTGTAACTTCAGGATGCTTGGCAACAAAGGCTGCTACCTGCTCGGGGCGAATGAACATGCCTTTAATTTTAGTAGTCTGATCAGCCCTGCCCATCCAGCCCTTGATGCGCAGGTTGGTTCTACCGCATGAGCTTTGCCCAGGCATGAAGGCAGAGAGATCTCCAGTTGCGAACCGGACTAATGGATAGTCGGGGTTAAGCGTCGTTACTAAAACTTCGCCGACTTCACCTTCAACTACGTGCTTTCCGGTACCCGGCGTGACAATTTCAACGATAACACCCTCGTCTAGAATTAGTCCTTCCATAGCTGCACTCTCGTATGCAACATTTCCAAGATCAGCCGTAGCATAACACTGCCTGCAGGCTATGCCCCGATCTGTATACCAATCCCGCAGAGACGGAAACAACGCCCCCCCACCGACTGCAGCTTTTGTAATCGCCAACTTTAAGCCCATTTCATCAGCTTTTTCCAATATTACCTTGAGATAGTCCGGAGTGCCCGCGTAGCCAGTCACACCCACATCATGCGCAGCCTGAGCTTGTAGTTCAGTTTGTCCAGTCCCTGCCGGCAGAACGGCAGCCCCAACAGCACGCGCACCGTTCTCAAACATCGTTCCAGCAGGGGTAAGATGATATGAAAAACAGTTTTGTATAATATCACCCTGACCAATTCCAGTAGCGTGCAAGAACCTACCAAATCGCCACCAGTCGTGGGTGGTACGCCCAGGTTCATACAATGGTCCTGGTGACTGAAATGCATATTCAAAATTTGGACCTACAAAGCCACCAAAAGGCGGGAGCAACTTTTGAGCCGCGCCCAACTCAGATTTTCGCAAAACTGGTAAGCACTCTAAATCTGCGGCTGATCTGATAGTGGATAGATCATATTCCTTAAGCTTAACGTAACCGGGTAAATGACTCGCTTCGCCAAGAAAATCTGGCAAGCATTCTGCAAGAGATGCCGCGCGCGCATCAGCTGTCCGTACCTCTAATTCATCAAAATAGTTCATAAAAAAAATCTCATCCCTTATGGAATTCAGCAGGCGTAATATCTCAGAAACAAATTCAAGAATTTATCCAGACCACTAAAGCCAAATCTTAAACGCCTGAAATTTAGCTTAACTCAACCACCGTTTACGACGCCGGTAGCTGCGGACATTACGGAAGGATTTACGACCCTCATCTGACATTCCAAGATAAAACTCTTTAACATCCGGATTTTCTCGTAATTCAGCGGCAAGTCCGTCCATCACAACTCGGCCAGATTCTAAAATATAGCCGTAATGTGCAAAACGCAGCGCAACATTAGTGTTTTGCTCCGCCAATAGGAAGGATACACCTTCCTTTTCGTTCAAATTTTTTACAATGCCAAAGATCTCTTCAACCAACTGCGGAGCCAATCCCATAGAAGGCTCATCCAGCAAGATGGTTTCGGGGCGCGACATCAAGGCCCGCCCAATAGCACACATCTGTTGCTCACCACCGGAGGTGTAACCAGCTTGACTTTTGCGACGTTCGGCCAGCCGCGGAAAGTATTCATATACTTTTTCCAAATCAGCCGCCACCGCAGCCGCGCCATCACGACGGGTATAACTGCCAGTCAGTAAATTCTCTTCAATCGTCAAATGCTCAAAACAATGTCGACCTTCCATCACTTGAATGACGCCACGCTTAACGAGATCGGAGGGGTTCAAACCCGATACAGATTGACCACGATATTCAATCGATCCCTTGGTGACTTCGCCTCGTTCCGAGTGCAGCAATTGGGAAATGGCTTTAAGTGTTGTAGTCTTACCAGCACCATTGCCACCCAACAGAGCTGTAATCCCACCTTTGGGAACGCTTAAAGACACACCCTTCAATACCAAGATAACGTGATTGTAGATCACCTCAATATTATTGACTTCTAAAAGAGTTTCGTGCGTCGGGTTGGCGTCAAGCATAACTTTAATCCTATATGAGATGCTCTGGCCCAATGAGGGCCAGAGCGCTATTAAAAAATTTAGTTACAGCGAGTTTCCATATTGTTTTCTGCGGCATAGGCTGCAGAGTCAGCATCAATTAGTGGCTGGATAACTGACATGTCAGACTCAGCAAAATCACTAATCAAAGACCATTTTTTGTTGGTCGCGTCCCATTGTGCCACAGCGCCAGTACCTGGACCACCATGGTTTTCACACGACACTTTGAATGATGGGCCAAAGTTTGGCATGCCCAAATCAGTCATAACTGCTTCAG
>JAPKEA010000445.1 GCA_028822275.1 Planktomarina sp.
TGTGATTTTTTGAGACGTTTGGAAAGCGAATGCGCCTCTGAAAACATTCTGGAGACTGAAAAGTGGAATAAACCGAAATTCCGAAAGGTTCGGTCTCTTGATAAATTTAAGAACCTGAGCAAAGGCGAGTATGTTGGCTGCGACAAACAATTCAGCAGGTATCGACCGGCAGCCGTTGGGCACCAGGATCGCGGCTCTGCGAAGAACCCGAGGGCTGAACTTGAAAGAGGTTGCAAAAGTCTGCGGCTTCTCGCAAGCTACTCTATCTCGGATTGAGACAGGGCAAACCGATATTAGTGCGCATCACCTGTTTCTTTTGGCAAGTCTTCTTAAAGTAGACATTGCAGATTTTTTCCGAAACGACGCTGAACCCTTATCGAAGGGAATACGGTCGATTACTCGGTCTGGTGATGCTGAAGAGCGGTTAATGTCCCGGTACACGTCAGAAATTTTGAATTCGGACCTGTCTCGCAAGAACATGCATCCCGCGATAAACCACATAACAGCAAAATCTTTGGATGAAGTTGGTGGCCTCTGGGCCCACAAAGGTGAAGAATTTCTTTATGTTCTGAGCGGAAAGATCGTCATCCACACTGAGCTTTACACACCAACAGTTTTAAATAAAGGTGACAGCATGTATTTTGAAGGCTCAATGAAACACGCATATTTGAAACTTGGCGCCGCGATGGCAACGATTCTTGTTATCGTTGGGCGAAACGACTGAGGGGGTCAGGCGGAATGACTACCGACACGGCTTACATCGTGATCAATCGATCCGCCGATGAGGTGTTCGCCTTTTTGGCAGACTCGCACAATCTGAACCTTTGGTCTTTTGGTACGTGGGAAATCGAAATTCAAGATGATGGGCTCGTCCACGGCAAGTCACTGATGGACGGTGGAGCGATTTACCTGCGTGTAAAAGCCTATGCGGAGCAAAAACTGATTGACTATTTCATCGGTCAGGATCCTGATAGCCTGTCGCCCAGAATTTTTGTGCGAGTGATCCCTGGGAGGGTACTTAATGGTCCCGACCAGAAGTCAGTTCTGATGATGATGGCCTTGCGCGCGGACGGAATGGATGACGACCGTTGGGAAGGATTGAAAGCAAGTCACGCTTTTGAAGTTCGGGTGATAAAATCCCTTATCGAGACAGGTTACGATCATCGCACTGGTCCCAAGTAGGCCGAAAGTCCAAAACAGGATGCGCCCTGACAAGGGTTACGACAGCTATAGAAACAATTTCTTCCGCACAGGCACAAGAAAGCGTAGCAGATTTCCTAAGTGTCTGATTTAAATTTCTATGCATGATTGCAATGGCTTGCGATCTTGCAGTTTAGAGTTCTGATGTGTGGGAAGACTATCCAGCTTTACCGCTCGCGATGGATTTTTCTCGATCTTTGCCCAGTCGGCGGCACCGGTTCAGCCATTCGAAGGTGCGTTCAACAAACGACCTTTGGGGGATAACTTCGAAACTTTCCGCCTTGTCTGAGCTGTTAACTATCCGGGTTGTACAGTTTCCTGCCCTTACAAAAGCGTCGCGTAACTTTGGTCCCGCATAGCCACCATTCGCGAAAACATTGCACAGATCAGGATAGGTCCCACAAATTTATTTTAACACTCCCAGAGCCTTGTTGCGATCCTGAATTCCAGCCCCGTGCACTAGAAATCCAACCATAAACCCAATCATTTTGTTGATAATATGGAGCTTGCGCCCCTTTATTTTTTTTGCTGGCATCATAGTCAAATATCTTGCCAATTTCCGTTATTTGTATAGGCTAAAAATCCACAAAACCACGGTTGGGCTGGGCTTTTTGCCGTGCGATTAACGCGCCATTGCCACCACAGGACGGCGGATCATTTTAAAGATGCCATCATCGCAGTAGCCGGATAAATAATAGCATACGGTTGACACAGCGGGAAAAACTCTCCGCAGCATGCGCCAAGCTCAACCAGTGCTAGCGATGTACAGAATTGCATTTACAAAAGCACCCATCGCGGTGATGTGCGGAAGAACTGTCGTTTTGGGTAGTGGAAGGTTAGGTGTCGTCAATTGCCATTCCTGATCTGTTACATCGCTTGTATAGCACCCGAATTTCTATTCATATTTAGGAGGAGTGATTTAAGTCCGTGCCATTATGGTCTCCATTGAATCTTATCAATCCAATTAGACCATAACTTAATTAGATAAATAACTAATTTATTTCAGATACTTAAATAATTAATGGGACACAGAAATGAACGAATAAGGCAACGCAACCCTAGCCAAATTCTCGCCACTGTTTCAGTCGCGCTGCCTCTCACATTGACCGCCAACTAAAATTCTGGGGTTTTGGTATAAATGTAATATAAGGTGAGAAACTTCTATATTTCGGACGCAGTTAATTGCCTCAAACCACAGAGCCAATTTAACAGTATCCAACCAAAGAGGAGGATACTTAGAAATGTGGGCCCATCAAGCCTCACAATTCTAAGTCTTGCATAATTGCAATTATTTTCATAATTGGCCTTCATAATCTGCCGTTTTAATAGTAATCTCTCGTTTTAATAGTAATGTGTCGTCACATGGGTGAGATAGAATAGTCATAGGCAGCCAAAATTAGTATCTATCGGGCGCAAATTG
>JAPKEA010000446.1 GCA_028822275.1 Planktomarina sp.
CATGGTCCACCGATTCAGATGCTGTATGTTGGTGAGCATGGATATGCACAGTCTCCATATCTTGCCGATGGTAATGAATATGCTTCCGACTTGCTGTTACTAACACTCGCAACCCAAGAAACACCAACATTACCCCAACACCTAATTCAAGCCACTGCGAAAGATTGTGAGAGATATTAGTTTTAGTCGCAACCACAGTCAGAACTAGTGCAAACAAGGCAAGTGTATGCCCAAGGCCCCATGCAGTTCCCTGTGTCAAAGCCATTCTGCGCGATGCACTATTCCGGTTTATAGCGGCGACAGCAGCCATGTGGTCGGCCTCCATGGCGTGCTGTAATCCCAAAAAAAAACCTAATGCGAATACAGAATTCATTGTTCAAACCTTTAAGCACGCGCCCGCTAGATTATTTTATTTTGATATGGTTTTGCTCGCCGTCTAGCCCGTATCACGGCCTAAACGGCTTAAAATAAAAAGTGCCATGATACCTTTGGTGGTGGCCATAATTTAATGACTGCTTAATTGGATCCACACAGAGAGTTCCCAATCAGTGTACGACCGATAAAGTATTATTCTGCGCCCAGCACCTCATCACGGTGGCCAATCTTGCCGTTTTTAACCATTGCGCTGAGTGCATCAAGTATGACACGAGCAGCTAACTGTGAGGTGTTGTCATTGACGTCATAGGGCGGCGCTACTTCGACAACCTCCATCGCACAGAGCCCTTCCCCAGCAACGATGCGAACCATCTCTAATGCCTCGCGCGGTGTGAAGCCACCGGGCTCAGGAGAGCCCGTTCCAGGCGCAAAGCCCGGGTCAATACTATCAATATCAAAGCTCATATACACAGCATCACATCCGTCCCAGGCCAGTTCAAGCGCGCGTTGAGCCGTTTTTGCAGGTCCCATATCTTCAAAATCACGCATGGTAATTACACTTGTACCACGATCTCGGGCTACTTCAGAACCAGGACGGTTGCCATACCAACCCCCTATGCCAATTTGCACCAGATTTTTAGGCGGGCAGTTCGACAAGCCAAAGTCATGCATATGGTGATGATGTTGGTGCGCCTTTGAGTGGTCAACGCTTTCATGGTTGTTCGACGTCCAATACCACGGCGTTGTGTGCATCCGCTCATCCATATCAATATCCTGTGTGTCGAGATGACGATCAAAATGTATAATACCAACATTACCCTCAATGTTTTGGGCTACCCCACGCACATTTGGATAACCCAGACTGTGATCTCCTCCAACAATGATCGGAAAGGCACCCGATTTGTAGATATGGCTGATGGCCATGCTGACCTGATCAAATGTCTTTTCGATGTTACCAGGGATGACAAAAACGTCTCCTGCGTCACATATGTCAAGCTCTTCGAAGATATCAACCGCGCCATCAACACAATAGCCGTCATAGAGTGCTGAAATTCGCCGAACGCCCTGGGGACCGAACCGCGTACCAGGTCGGTAGGTTGTTCCAGTGTCAAAAGGTACCCCTACAAATGCTGCCTGATAGTCACCAACTTTGCGGATATCTTCACAGTAGGGCGTCTTCATGAAAGTGTTGATCCCAGCAAATGCTGGAAGGTGCCCCCGGCTGAACAATGAAATGGAACGATCATTAATTGACTTTGCCGCTTCCAGACCCAATTTAAGACCACGCTCAATTTCCTTCTCCTGCTTGGTTTGTGAAATGCGCTCAAGGGTCTTCAGGTTGCGGTTACCTTCGAATTCGTCGGAACTTCTAGTTGTCATGATGAGGTCCTTCCTAATCTGATACAAAGTGTTTTGGAAAATAGACGGCACAATTAAGCGCCGTCATTCTCTTGAGAATGGATTCAGTCACTAACACGCCCAATCCAGGAGTTTGAGCCATAGATAGACCCTAGGCCTTCCGAATTGAGCCCTTCCAAAATACTAGGGTCCAACCCTTCTGAAGATGAAACTATTTCCTCAACAACATCGGCTTCTTGATAAACAGAACCAAAAATATCCCACGTGGCCGCAAGATACCCAGCCTCACAATCTGGACGTCCTCCAAATAAAAGCTGCCCCCAGCCACTAGCTTTTTCAGGTGGCGTCGGCACACCTTCTGGCAGGCTTTGGCAGACGGCTTTACCATCGCCAATTCCAAAAGCCCCGAGGTTTTGATCAAAGCTAAGCATTATCGCACCTTTCTGGGTCAGTTCAACATCGTCTATCGGCCAATCCAGCCCTTTAGCAACGATCTGGTTGCCTGCAATCGGGTTCTCTTTCCACCAATTCACCGCCTCAAACCACGCACGTAAAAGTTCTTTTGCAGTTTCAGGGTTTTTAGCTAGCCATTTCTCATTGCATGCAAAACTCTCAGAGATCAGCCCACGTTCCCAAGTTCGGTCTGTTAGACTTGTTTTTAAAACATTCGAATTTTTTCGCTTTTGTGACTGGGTTGAAAATGGGATGTAGTTGACATCAATATCCAGACCACCACTTACGAAAGCTGCCGCACTATCCTGAGGCAACATGATGCGATGGTCTAAAGCATCAAATGGAATTCCCGCTGCCTTAAGTGTTAGAAGCATCCACATATGGTTCAGGAATGCATAATCTGCACCATAGCTTTTCCC
>JAPKEA010000447.1 GCA_028822275.1 Planktomarina sp.
GCTTACGAGCAGCTCTAACACCTGATACAACCAAATACATATTTTTCGTAGCTGACGGAAAAGGGGGGCATGCATTTTCAGAAACTTATGCTGAGCATCAAAAAAATGTCAAGGTTTGGCGTGCGATTGAGGCTTCCAAGTAAAATTTTATCCCTTTGGAAGAGTTTGTGTTGCTTCGATATTATTGCGATCTTTTGAAAAAAAACATCGTTTATTAATGAAGTTAGAGGAACAATTATTGTGTTGATCTTTTCTTTGAGCGTTTCGGGATCTTAAATCTTGAAAAAGAGTATTGGAGTTCATTGCGAAGGATGTTTAATATTATGATAATAGGCATTGATTTTTTTTGTTCTAATTATATTGGGGGCAGTAGATGACGATATCAAAGGATATTTACTATGACTGATCTTGCATTGGAAATCGAAAGGTTTGACCCTGTTTGGGATAGGATTGTATCTGAGGCAAAAAGTGTTTTGGACGTTGAGCCACTCTTAGGAGCAATGATTCACTCAAGTATCTTGCACCACTCTTCATTGGACCAGGCCCTCGCATATAGAATTTCCTTAAAGCTTGCATCCGCAGAAATGCCGGAGCAGATGCTTAGAGAAGTTACTGATCAAGCCTATCTTGAGGGTCAAATTGGGCTTCATTCACGAGCAGATTTAGTAGCCGTTCTTGAACGGGACCCTTCCTGTCATCGTTTAATACAGCCTATTTTATATTTTAAGGGTTTTCATGCAGTCCAAGCATACAGGGTTTCTCACTGGTTGTGGAACAAGGGACGAAAAGACTTATCGTATTTTTTTCAATCGCGCATTTCTGAGGTTTTTGGAATCGACATTCATCCTGCAGCTGTCATTGGTCATGGCCTTATGATCGATCACGCGCACTCAATTGTTATTGGTGAGACTGCTGTTGTTGGCAATAATGTCTCTATGCTCCACTCTGTGACTTTGGGTGGGACAGGGAAACAGGACGATAATCGTCATCCAAAAATTGGGGATGGCGTAATGATTGGTGCTGGTGCCAAGGTTCTTGGTAATATTAAAGTCGGGCATTGCAGTCGTATTGCTGCAGGATCTGTTGTTTTGCATGAAGTACCGCCAGGTAAGACCGTTGCCGGCGTCCCCGCCAAAATAGTTGGTGCAGCTGGATGCGATCAACCGTCTGTTATGATGGACCAATTTGTACGACCTACTTAGAAAACTAGATATACAATTTAATAAAGTGCATTTTTTGGGCTATTCCGTCAAAAGGTTCTAAGCACTAAGCACTAAGCACTAAGCACTAAGCACTAAGCACTAAGCACTAAGCAAACAAGCAAAACGGGTTTTCTAAGTTATTTACGATTTCTTGGAGTAACTCTGCGCCCAAAGCTCCGTCAATTACCCGGTGGTCCACTGACATGGTTACAGACATGACTGTTGCCACGCCTAATGACCCATCTTCCAGAGCGACAGGTTTTTTCTTGCCAGCACCAACCGCTAATATTGCTCCATGGGGAGGGTTGATTACGGCGTCAAAATTGTCAACGCCCATCATACCCAGGTTCGAAATTGCAAAACTGCCACCCTGATACTCATGCGGCGCCAACTTTCGACTTCGCGCACGTTCAGCCAAATCTTTCATTTCAGTTGCTAGCTGAGAAAGTGACTTGTCTTGGGCGTCTTGTAGCACTGGAGTGAACAATCCGCCTTCAATTGCCACGGCCACGGCCACATCGGAGGCTTTCATTTGTAAGATTCGATCTCCCGCCCAAATTGAGTTTGCGGTTGGCACAGCTTGCAGAGCCAAGGCACAGGCTTTGATAATGAAGTCATTGACTGAAACTTTGATCCCACGTTTCCCAAGTTGTTTATTGATCTTTGACCTTGCTATTAATAGCTCATCAAGTTGGATATCGCGACGAAGATAAAAATGTGGAATAGTCTGCTTGGCCTCTGTCAAACGTGTCGCAATTATTTTGCGCATCCCGTCTAATGCTATAGTTTCGTAAGTCCGCCCCTTATAAATTGCTTCAATCGATGACGCATCTAAAAGGGCTGGTTGAGCACTGCTAAGCTGTGCTGTGACTGCAGGGGTTAAAGAGTCCGTTAAAATTTTGCCACTCAGGTCTGCTTTCACAATCCGCCCTTTTGGACCAGACCCTGTAATTTTATTCAAGTCCAGTCCTTTGTCTTTAGCTATTCTACGCGCTAATGGTGATGAAAATATCCGTGGTCCACTTTTTGTGGACTCTACGAGCTTCTGGCTGAGAGGAACTATTGATAGCGGTGGAACTATTGTAGGAGTCGCTACAGCCGCGGGGGACGCGGTTGCATCTGCTGCATCCCCATCTTCTAGAAGTAGTGCAATCGCCGAATTCACCTTTACGTTAGCAGTTCCTTCAGGAACCAAAAGCTTACCAATTGTACCCTCATCAACGGCTTCAAATTCCATTATGGCTTTGTCAGTTTCGATCTCTGCTAGCAAATCGCCTGAACGTATAAAATCTCCTTCAGCAACTAACCATTTTGTTAATGTACCTTCCTCCATTGTCGGGGAAAGGGCGGGCATAAGAATTTCAAGTGCCATGGTGCGGTCCTTAACGATAGAGAACAGA
>JAPKEA010000448.1 GCA_028822275.1 Planktomarina sp.
TCAAGGATCAATACATAAGCATCACCCAGCGCTGGTCGAGCTCCTTCAAACTGCATCATAATTCAAAGCTTATCTACCAAATTTGAGAACTACGCACCAGTGGTTAGCATCGAGCAAGTATTTCAGGATTGAAACCTCTGCACCATTTGGTACCAGTAAGTATGGAATTTAGTTTGCTCAAAACTGTCGACACTTGGGTCTTCGATCTTGACAACACCTTGTATCCTCCGGCTATGCGCCTCTTTGATCAAATCGAAGAAAGAATGCGCTATTTTGTTTCGGATTACTTGGGGGTTGATCTCGATCAAGCTGATATTTTACGAGCACAATATTGGCGAAGTCATGGTACTACTTTGGCCGGGATGATGGATATGCACGGCATGCCTCCCAAAGCTTTCTTGCATCACGTTCACGACATCGATTTTTCAGTTCTATCTGAATCTCCAAGGTTGGCGAAGCTTATAAAATCATTACCTGGACGTAAGATTGTTTACACCAACGGTACAGAACCATACGCCCGAGAAGTTCTTAGGGCGCGGGGTTTGGAGCAAGAATTCGAAGATGTTTACGGCATTGAACACGCAAACTACCGCCCCAAACCCGAAGCCAGGGCATTTCAACAAGTTTTTGCGCGGTCAAAAATTACACCGATAACCTCTGCGATGTTTGAAGACGAGCCTCGCAATCTTAAGGTACCAGCCGACCTAGGAATGAAAACAATATTCATCTCACCAGATGCTAAAGTACCGGGTTATATTGATTTTCATTACATTGATCTCGAAGCTTGTCTGGAGCGTCTTGTCGCACAGTGCTTTGCAGATAGGTTAAACGACTTAGAACTAAAAATATGATACAAACAAAAGATATAGTGATCTCCGGTGGAGGAGTTGCAGGCCTAGTGGCCGCCACTGCCTTTGGGGATGCAGGTTTTGATGTACTCTGCGTGGAACCCAACTCACCCATAATGGAGCGCTCGGCTAATGGCGCAGATTTGCGAACAACCGCATATCTACAGCCGGCACAGGATTTTTTGAAAAAAATTGGGGCCTGGAGACATGTGGAAATGTATTCTGCACCTTTACAAATTATGCGCGTCACGGACGTCGGTGCGGAAAAACTAGTAACAAAAGACTTTAATGCTGAAGATATCTCTGACGAACCTTTCGGGTGGAATGTTGGGAATTGGCAAATGCGTGCGGGCCTTATGAAGCGCATAGGTGAGCTCCCTAATGTGGAGATCAGAACTCAAACCACAACCACAGCAGTGCGGACACGTAGCACCGAGGCACGTATATTTTTGAGCGATGGATATCAAATAAAGTGTAAGCTTTTAATTGCAGCAGATGGGCGAGACAGCAAAATTCGCAAGCATTTCAAAATACGCACACGGCGGACAGAATTTGACCAGCTAGCATTAAGCTTTGCGGTTACCCATACGCAGCCCCATGAAAATATATCGACTGAAGTGCATAAAATTGGTGGCCCCTTCACTCTAGTTCCGCTGCCCGATCATGAAGGTTCCCCATCCTCAGCGGTTATCTGGATGGACAAGGTAGCTGAAATACGGGCACTTCAAATCTTGGCAATAGAAGACTTCAACGCGGCTATCACTGAGAGATCTGGACATGTTAATGGCAACTTAAAACTTGTTACTGCACGTAGTGTTTGGCCTATTATTAGCCAATTATCTGATCGGTTTGACGCTGAGCGCACAGCTTTTATTGGTGAGACCGCGCATGTAGTGCCACCAATCGGTGCGCAAGGACTGAACCTTAGTATTGGCGATATAAAACTTTTGATTAATCTGTGGTCAACAAAAAAGAAAAATTACGATCCAATGACACTCCTTTCCAATTACTCCAAGCAGCGGAGAGCGGTTGCTCTAGGCCGCGTTCTTGCCGTGGGTGCACTGAATCAACTTTCGATGGCAGATAATTCACTTCTGCGTCAAGCCCGTTCTGCTGGGCTATCTAGCTTACACAAAATCACACCATTGCGGAAAAGTATGATGCGCTTGGGGTTAGGTCGAGGTTAAATAGGTCCAGGCATCCGTTCTTCACTTAGAAGAACGTTGGCCTCAACATTACCTACGCCTGGCAGTGCCATAATTCGTCGACGTAGAACACGATCAAAATCAGAAATGTCACGCGCAACTACGCGCAACCTGTAATCGTAAAGACCCAAAACGTGTTGCACTGACTGCACCTCAGGAATTGCGGTCACGGCACGCTCAAAATCCTCCAAAGACACACGGCCTTTGGTCGCTAGTTTCACTCCCAGAAATACGGTCACACTAAACCCAATGCTCTCGGCATCGAGTTCAATTCTGCGCCCCGCCAAAACTCCCGCCTGCTCTAGACGTTTAATACGTCTCCAAGTTGCAGGTTGGCTAAGGCCAATCACCCGACCCAAAGCCCCAGCAGATTGCGTGGCATCACGTGATAAAGCTCGCAATATCGCAAAATCTGTTGCGTCCCAGACACTCATATTGGTAACGCCTCAGCTGTTTTGATAGTGGCCACATGCATCAAGGCTTCCAGTTCTGCGATATGTGGAAGATTAAGAATTTCGTTTCGATACAGCTTCTGATAATCATTCAT
>JAPKEA010000449.1 GCA_028822275.1 Planktomarina sp.
CTTATCGCAGCAGGAACGCGGTATTCATCACTTGCGGCACTTGTCGCTGCAATCTGGGCGGTATTGATTGTTGCCTTAGAAACTGATGGGCATTTATTTGTGCTGACATTCATTTTGGCAGTACTGATTTATGCGAGGCATCACACTAATATAAAACGGCTACGAGCCGGTGAAGAACCAAAGATTCAAAGAAACTAAAGATCTAAGAAATAGTGGTCTTTGCCCCAGATTTAGCCAAAAAGTTATAATCCTACTTATAAATTTCCCATAACCCCAATTCATGTACCCGACTGATAGAGTATAAAACAATCAGTCTAAACATAATTATTAGCCATGAAATCTGGATTAATAGATTCCCCAATGTCTGCTATCTTAGTAACAGTAACGCCGCAGCAATCTACAACCCTACCTGGCTACCATCTATAAACGCACTGATCCCATATGGATACTAAATTGTACCATTGCCAGAAGTAGGCCACCAAATAACATCACAATAAAAAGCGGATTTGATTCCAATATGACAATGCTTTTTCCAGTTTCAGGTAACTGACAATTCGATTGGGGTGATAACCAATTAATAGCTATATTCGTCATAAATCTTGGACAAGTCTTCAGCCCATTCACCATTATATTTTGCCAAAAGTTCATCCGCAGGTGTCTGCCCTGTCTCAATGCTTTCTTTAAGTGCATTGAGAAAATGGGTCTCGTCCGGCACAAGTCCACCAGCACCCGGACGCGCACGCGCCTTGAGACCAGCCTCAGAAATCGCAACGACCTCACGAGCAAGATCGTGCATACTGATACCATCAACTTTGGCTTGCAGCCCATCGACAGATGCTGCAATCCGCAGCGCCTCGCGTTGTTCATGAGTCCAATTCTTGCAAAGATCCCACCCCGCATCAAGCGCAGTCTGGTCATACATCAGTCCAACCCAAAATGCAGGTAACGCGCACAAACGCCGCCAAGGCCCACCATCAGCCCCACGCATTTCAATGAATTGCTTGATCCGAGCTTCTGGGAAAACAGTTGTTAAATGGTCAGCCCAATCAGACAACAACGGCTTTTCTCCAGGCAATGCAGGCAATTTGCCTTTCAAAAAATCACGGAATGACATTCCCAGTGCGTCAATATATTTTCCATCGCGGTAGACAAAGTACATTGGCACGTCAAGAATATATTGCACCCAAGCTTCGAACCCCATCCCATCTTCAAATACCCATGGCAGCATGCCCGTACGGTCAGCATCCAGGTCACGCCAGATCCGCGAGCGCCACGATTTGTGACCATTGGGTTTGCCCTCGAAAAAGGGCGAATTAGCGAATAGTGCAGCTGCAACGGGTTGCAGGGCCAAAGCCACGCGCAGCTTTTGTACCATGTCAGCCTCTGATCCAAAGTCTAGATTTACTTGCACTGTGCACGTCCGACGCATCATTGCCGTGCCCATGGTACCAACTTTTTCCATATAGTTGTTCATGAGTTTATAACGCCCTTTGGGCATCAGCGGCATCTGTTCGTGGGACCATTCAGGGGCCGCACCAAGACCAATAAATTTTACGCCTATCAAGTCAGACACAGCTTTCACTTCCCGGAGATGATCATTCACTTCGTCACAGGTCTGGTGAATTGTCTCCACGGGCGCGCCCGATAATTCCAGCGCTCCGCCGGGCTCTAGGCTAACGTTTGCCAAGCCTTTGGTCAGACCAATAATTTTGCCTTCTTCCTCGACGGATGCCCAATTGAATTGGTCGCGTAGACCTTCAAGCACGGCTTGGATAGAACGCTCACCCTTGTAAGGGAGCGGCTGATGGGTGTCCTTACAATAGCCGAATTTTTCATGTTCGGTGCCAATACGCCAATCTTCTTTGGGTTTGCACCCGTCAGCCAGCAATTCTGCGAGTTGGTCATGATGTTCGATCGGGCCGCCGCCGGACTGTGGAATGGACATCGATAGGCTCCGTTTTGGGACAAATATTAAAAGTATCGGTGCCGTGTCGGTGCGGCAGTGTCAATCTAATAGGGTCAGTGTTTTTTCCCAGACTGTTACACGTACAGCAGGTCTGTGTGACAGCACGTTCAACAAAGACGTCGTCTGGATGCCTTCGAGGCTACCAAAAAGATCAAACAATGCATCAGCGTTCTGTGCATTTATAGGTATAGCGATGGACTGGCCCCCAAGCCCCGTCAATATCCAATGCGCTGCAGGATGTCCCGTTGGATCAAGCTCTAGACGAATTAGATCTGCGATATCCATTTGTCCGCCTGTCAGCGGCCCCAAATAAGCCAATCGCCGCTCAGCCACTTGTACAATGCCTGGACCGTCGCCCGTTTGCCGGAAGCGAGCGCGTTGAACACCTGCAATTACAAGATTCAAAGCTCCAATAGTTAAAATAACGCCTATCCAGCGCACAATCCCAAAACTGCCCAGCGACCACCACAAGCCAATACCGGCAAGAGCAAAGCCAATCAACGTTTCGCGCCAACGCCATAAGAGTTCTCGCGCTTCAGGCCGCATAAAATCAGACATTTACGACCTGTAATATGTTGTGGATGATAATCATAAAACCTCCAAAACCTTATACTCTAGTGACGTAAGG
>JAPKEA010000450.1 GCA_028822275.1 Planktomarina sp.
CTTAAGTTAATTATATTTCAAAGGATTTTATTTGAAATAATTATATCAACTAATTCGAACCATAAAAAATAAATTAGGGTATCTAAATAATTAATTTGGCTACATTTAAGTATAAAATTATCATATTTTTTTAATTACTATTGTGATCTACCTTCATGCACTACAATCTTTAATTTATAAATTAATCTTAAAGGATCGAAATGAGCCGCTCATTCAAAGCTCTGCTAGACTTTCCAATTGCAGACCTACGCCCGTTTTCAATGAAAATTCACGGCGTCAACCTTAATGATAATTACAACTGGCTGCGCGCGCCTAATTGGCAAGAGGCGATGCGTGAACCCAGCAAACTCCCCCTCGACATTGCCATGTATTTAAATGCCGAGAATGACTATTACAATGAAGCGATGGCAGACACAATTGATCTTCAGGATCAACTTGTCAGAGAAATGCGTGGTCGTATTAAAGAAGATGACAGCAGCGTTGCACAAAAAAACGGGATTTATGCCTATAGCACCCGTTTTGATGTAGGAGCCGAATACCCCCTATTTATTCGAACACCAAGGGCTGGAGGAAATGAACAAGTATTCCTTAATGTTAACACGCAAGCCAAAGCTTACAAATACTTTGACCTTGGTCATACAGCAATCTCACCAGACCAAAAAGTTCTAGCTTGGGCTGCGGACGTAAACGGCTCTGAATTTTATCGCCTGAGTTTTCGTAGTATAGAAAATGGAACTGATTTAGACTACCATATTGAAGACGTAGGATCTATTGCATGGGCAGACGGACAAACACTTTTTTACGTGCGCGCCAATACAAACCACAAATACAATAAAGTATTCTGCCACAAAGTTGGAAGTGATCCCTCAGACGACGTACTCGTTTTTTATGAAGATGATTCTCGATATGACGTCGATGTCTACCGACAGCGGTCTGGAACTTACATTACAATACAAACAGGCATGAACGACGAAAACGAAATCAGAATTATCCCTACATCCGATTGCGCTACCCCACCTATTGTCATTGAACCACGTTCCCAAGGTGTGGAGTATTATATCCACCATCAAGACGATACTTTTTTCATCCACACAAACGCTGACGATGCAATTGATTTCAAGATAATGAAGGTTCCTGTGGTAGCTCCTTCACGTGCTAATTGGGTCGATTTAGTCGTTCTTGAAGAAGGGCGCCAGATCGTTTCCACGATGGTCCACAAAGATTGGTTAATCTGGATTGAGCGCCACAATGCCCTGCCCCGCATCTATTACGTCGCTAAAGGTCAACCAATAATAACCGCAAAGGTTATCGTATTTGATGAACAAGCTTATGCCATCAGTGTTGACCCTGGCCTCGAATATGACACGGATATGTTCAGGTTTACTTATACTTCGCCAACCACACCTTCGCAGATTTTTGACTTCGATTTTTCCAGTGAACAACGGGTTTTGCGCAAGACGCAAGAAATTCCGTCTGGTCACGATCCGCTTGATTACGTCACTTTGCGAACAATGGCCCCATCTCATGATGGCGTTCAAGTTCCAGTGACAGTCCTTTATCACAAAGACACTCAATTGGATGGTACAGCACCCTGCTTGCTTTACGGCTATGGATCTTATGGAATGAGTTTGCATGCCTCGTTCTCAAGCAGCCGCTTATCGCTGGTAGATCGCGGCTTTATTTACGTCATCGCTCATGTCCGTGGTGGCGAAGAAATGGGCCGTAACTGGTACGATGCATCTAAGTTTAATTGTAAAACTAATACATTCCACGATTTCATTGCTGTTGCACAATATTTGATAAAAAAGCGCTATACTGATAAAGCGCAGATTGTTATTCAGGGTGGTTCAGCTGGTGGCTTGTTGGTTGGCGCTGTTCTAAACATGCGGCCTGACTTGTGGGCTGGAGCCATCGCTGATGTACCTTTCGTCGATGTTTTATCAACTATCCTTGACGAAAAGCTGCCCCTAACGCCAGGCGAATGGTCTCAATGGGGAAATCCGAAAGCAGATCAACAAGCTTTTGATTATATTCGTTCCTATTCACCGTATAATAACGTTACACCACAGGATTATCCCCCAATACTTGTCACTGCCGGTGTGTCAGATCCTCGCGTGACTTATTGGGAACCCGCTAAATGGGTTGCGCGCCTACGCGCAACTAAAACGGATAACAATGTGCTCATGTTGCGCACTAATATGAGCTCAGGTCATTTTGGTAAATCAGGTCGTTTCGCAGCACTGGAAGATACAGCACGATCATATGCCTTTGCGTTAAAAGTCACTAAAAAGTGATGCATTGATGTTTAGAAGCTGAGACCTCTACATAACCTGTAGTTTGGGTTCCCGTTGGACATATTTTCAAAAAGCTGCCTATGTTTACGCTCTTTGGCGACTATAGTGTTGGGTTTCAGGCGTTAATTTTTGATTTTGGCCACACTTATCCAATGGGTTACGGGTCTGGCTGGCCGTAGAGCACCAGGAACTTTGCCTCCTTCGCGATATTATGAGCAAGTGAAGTGGTCCTGCTTTTCAGGACAGGTTTGCGGCTTGTCTAAGATGCATCTGGTGTGTGTTCATGCCGCTTTT
>JAPKEA010000451.1 GCA_028822275.1 Planktomarina sp.
TGGCTCATAGCTTTTCAACTTTTCTTTGGTTGGTAAATATTACAGCGCAAGGCCGATTACTTATAACTCAACACGCACCCGCGATCGGACACGACAAATTTTCGGACATCTGCAAATCCCGGTGGATTGCGTTCAGCCAGCGCCTGAAATGGGCGCTCCGGCATAATCAAACTGCGTTTCATACGAGTAGCCCCAGTGTCTGCGCCCGCAATTGAGAATGGATCAAGCGCAAATATCTGGCGTTCAACTGTACCAAACCAACCAGACTTCACACGTTCCGCACTGTCAGCTACCAAATCCTCTTCGGTCCAGACCATCGCCCAATCATCCCCAACAGGACTATTTGCAGCTTTTAAAACCTCGCGCAGCGGCCCCACCTGACGGGTAAAAGCGTTGGAATACATTGGGCCAATATGAAACCGACGTAGACGGACTGGATGCAAATCGTCAAAGTCTTCGTCAAAACCACGTGCAATGGTCAACAACTTTAGCCCACCAACTGCTTGGGCCATCAAATGCCCCTGCACCTCAGGCCAGCGACGTTCATCTTTGGGCAGGCCAATACGGCCTGTATCGGCCACGTCCATGATATAAATTGTGGGTAAATTCACCTGACTATCGTAAACTGCCCAGTGAATTTGAAAATAACGGCGGTCACCCCTATTTTCAATCCAAACTGCATGCGGGTCATTGCGCGCCCAAAACAAACCACCTTTGGCCAGTTCCTGATAATATAGGCGCTGAGACAATGCATATTGCAGCTTTGTCGGAATTTCTTGATCGCCCACAATTGTGCAAACCATCTGATCTTTTAGCGCTTCAACTGACGGCATCATTTTAAGATGACCATTCGCTTGCAGAGCGTCATTTGCCATCTCAAGTAACTCTTGGTAAACGGGAAATCCGCTTTCGACGCGGTCAAACGTCAATTGGCCTGCGTGAGCAAAACGACCTGAGAAGTGATACTTATGCGCTAATGCGCGAAACGTCAGATTAAGCCCTGCCAGATACCGCGCTATTACTGTGATATCTCGACGGCCTAGACTGCCTTCCACTTCCATCGTACCTGCGACACGTGTCATATGTTGTATTATCTTTTCAAACTTACTGAAGTACCTCCGCGTAATGAGGGTATCTTCAAGCTTGAGATAATCTTGGGAGAGGTTAGCCATCTTCAATCCTGTTGCTCTTAAATAGTGCATCCATTTTATTTGGCTCTACCGAGAAACCAGGGCAGTCCCAAAATACCACTCACAAGTGGCGACGCCACTAGACCACTTAACATCAGGATATTTTGCACCAAAATAAAAACTGTTAGCCCCACTAATATGAAGAAAATTGTAACCACAAAAAGTAAGAAAAATAGAAAAGGTGATGGATTCACAAGTTTAGCAAAATTGTCAGTTTAAGATTTACTGTTAATCCCCATACTGATTGCTATCATGCTTCTCTACGATCTTCTGAAATCTTCGCACAAATCGCTCGTCTGCTTTGGCTTTCTGTTCCATAACTTTATTCGCAAACACCATATGGTCATCGTGGGCTTCCAACATATCGGCCATGCGGGCGTTAGTCGCCGAACCGATTGCAGCCATCGCTGTTTGCGCCTCTTGGTCGGTTTTCACACCAATCTCATTGATTTTATGCGCCACATCTTGCTGCTGCGCGGTCTTGAGTGATTTCGAGAGGGCATCATACAACACGACACGCTGCTTGGTATCTGTTTCCAGCTTATTAATTAGAACCATCTGTGTCGCAGCTTGGTTTTGCAAACTATCAGTCCACGTTTTACCTTTTTCGATATAACGTTCTAACGTCTGGGATTTTGCTAACTTAACCTGCTCTGTTTGTACCATCTCGTTATATCGGCTATTAAGTCCTGCCAATTCAGATTCCAACCGAGAACGGGCGACCGCATCCTGCTCGACAGAAACCTTGCTCTCAAGCGTAATAATTTCGGGATCGAGCGACAGAATATCCGTCCGAACAGTTTCCAGTTCAGTCAAAGTCAATTCACGTTCATTAAGCGTACCAATAAGGTTCGTCTCAACGTTAGCTTTCTGCTCGTTCAATGTCGTTAACTGCCCCTGCAACAGCTTCGTAATAACGTCAGACTTCGAAATTAAGTCCTGCAGCTTGTCATCGACAGAGGCCGAGCGCATCCGCTCTTCTCTCATACTGTCTGATTTACTACCAGAAAACCAACTAACAACACTTTCCATTTTGGTTTTGGATCGCATTTTATCAAAATCTTTGGAAAAAGCGGACGTTACATCGTCCAACCCCATGATCAGCTCCGCGATATTGGCGTTCATCAATTCAGAATGTGCATGCACATCTTCAAGGGACGCATTTTCAATATCGAGTGAAATATCTGTATCTGTTGACTGGCGAGAAAATTTAATCCGACTTGTTAGTTCAGAAGTTATAGATTGCGCTTGAACTATTTGAGCTTCGGTCTCTCTAATTTGTGTCATGAAATTGGCCATCTGCCGCTGCACCCCTGATTATTACATCAGGTTATATTTAGTGGCTGTCTGACAATTGGTCAAATACCTATGATTCATTTTTTCGCTAATATGCAC
>JAPKEA010000452.1 GCA_028822275.1 Planktomarina sp.
GGTTTGAGTACTTTCTACTTGGTAATTCGCAATATCATATGCATTTTCTACCAACTTTATTTATGATATTTTTATTTTTTCCACTGATGCGTTTGGCTACTAGATACCCCGCCTTAGGGCTAACTTTATTTTTCACCTTAGGAGTAATGAACAGTATGCAGGCTTTTATCTGGGGCCTAGATATTGAGACCTCTTTAAGGCTTTTTATTCTGCGTGGATTAAAGATTTTTGGTTACGTTGGCTACGGGTTTGCAGCATTTGCAATTTACGGAATATGGAAAGATGGTATCCCCCGTGGTGAATCCCGGTTACTACGTCGTGGTGCATTTTACTTCGCAGCACTGGCATATATTGCCACGTTACCGGTTTACTGGTTTGCTATACAAAACGGCTCTTGGGGAGTGCATGAGGGGTGGAGCTTTTATGGCCATTTTCTTATGCCAGTTTTCATATTCTTTATATTCTTAAGTGGGCAATATCTTTATTGGTCTCCAACATGGTCAAATCTTGCTCCCTTCACATTTGGCGTTTATCTTGTCCATCCACTGGTTATTGATATCTTTGACATAACACTCTTTAAATCTGGTGTGGCAGATTTTTTAGTGCCAGGCGTAATTGTACTTTTGCGGTTTTTGGTAGTTTTACCTTTATCTTTTTTACTTGTGGTTGGGTTATCGCGCATAAAGCTTGTTGCTTGGACAATAGGCCTAGGTCCAACACCGTGGGCATTGCGAGGGTTAGAAAATAAGGCAAAAACTTAATATGGATAACTACTTTCGTAAATTTGAAGGTCGAAAACCACCAGAACCATTACCCTATTCTCCCTCTCGAGAGTGCCTATGGCAGTTCCTCGCAACAATTGCATTGGTTATTGGCGCTTGGTATATTTGGTGGCGCTGGACCGCATCACTTAATTATGAAGCGCTTTGGTTTGCGATTCCACTGGTCTTAGCAGAAACCTTTGCACTTTTTGGTATGATTTTGTTTGTCTACAACCTTTGGAAAGATGAACCCATCAAGATCGAGACGCCGCCAAAACGGCTCTCTGATGTTGCACCCAACCATCCCGAAGGCGCGCGCATAATCACGGTTGATGTAATGATCACAACATATGACGAAGACCCCGAGCTTGTTCGTCTTGGAATTATAGATGCAAAAAAAATCACATATCCACATCCGATTGATATAAAGATTCATATACTGGATGACGGTAGACGCAATAAAATGCGCCGTGTTGCGCAAGCGGAGGGCGCAAACTATATTTCGCGAACTTCAAACGAGGGTTTTAAGGCGGGCAACTTGCGCAACGCAATGGAATATACGTCAGGTGATTTTTTAGTTATTTGCGATGCAGATACACGCCCATTCCCAACACTTTTGGAACACACATTAGGCTATTTTAAAGATACAAAAATGGGGTGGGTTCAGACTCCACAATGGTTTTATGACCTTCCAGAAGGTGAAAGACTACATGTCAAACTAGACCGTAAATTTGGTAAACGTTGTGGCCAGATTGGACACATTCTAGAGACTATTATTGGTCCAATTACAATTGGTGCAGACCCTTTTGTAAATGACCCTAAAATGTTTTATGATATAATCCAGCGACGCAGAAATCCCTCAAATGCGTCATTTTGTTGTGGCGCAGGGTCGATTCACCGTCGTGAGGCTGTTATGGAAGCTGCACTGCGCAGTTTTGGAGCTAAAGTAGAAAACCGTACTTTTGATGCCGAAGAAATAATTACTATTTCAAGTAAGGAACGCGAGGTATCGCAAGAACTTATGGAGGCCATTCGTACTCAGGCAGCAACAACTGAGCTTTTCACGCCATATCGGTTTCATGTTTCAGAGGACATTTATACATCTATTATTTTACATGCGGACCGTGAACGTGCTTGGAAGTCTAAGATGCACCCCATAGTTGAGAGTAAGATGCTGTCACCCCAAGATCTTTTGGCATGGACTGTGCAGCGCTATAAATATGCGGCGGGTAGCCTTGATATTCTTGTGAATGACAATCCAATATTTCGGCGTGGCCTGACGTTTTCACAACGCATGATGTATGCAACGACATTTTACTCTTATCTTGCTCCAATCTGGAACGTCGTATTTTTATTTGCACCTTTTATTTATTTGATAACTGGCGTCTCCCCAGTTACAGCATATTCTCAAAATTTCTTCCTCCACTTAATTCCATTTTTGATCACGCTAGAACTGGCCATTATGGTTGGGACATGGGGGATACCTGGGTACAGTTCAAAAGCAAGTTATTTGTCGTTCTTTCCACTGGGTTTGCGCGCAATTCTAAATGTAGCAAAAGGGGAAAAAATTTCTTTCACAGTAACGCCGAAGGTGCGAAGATCAGGTAGTTTTCTAACACTTGTGAGACCACAAATTGCAGTTGTCGTTCTGACAATTATTGGAACCATTTGGGGTATTAGCGCCCTCATGATCGGTGGGACCTCTCATTCTTCTAGCGGTGTGGCCGCTAATGTCCTTTGGGGATTTAACAACTGCTTCGCTATGGCGGGCATCATTGGAGCAGCACTTTGGGTGCCGCCCAGCCATGAAGAAGGAT
>JAPKEA010000453.1 GCA_028822275.1 Planktomarina sp.
CAAAGCCTGCGACGCGTCACTAGAAATCCTTCCTCGCACAAAATGGCGAGCCGCAACTGAACATCTGGCCGGAAGACTCTGGCCAGGACGCGCCAGGACCCCAACCGGCATAATCTCAAAAATATGTTTCCAATCTTTCCAAAGATGCATTTGTGCCATGTTGTCTGCACCCATTAACCATATAAACTTGGTTTTCGGGTAGAGTGCTTTAAGGGCATCGAGAGTATCACAAGTATAATTAGTTTGAAGATACGTTTCAATTTTAGTAACTTTAACCTTAGGATGATATACCTCTTCTCGCGCGAATTTGACGCGTTGGTCAAGCGCAGCAGGTCCATCATTTTTTAAAGGGTTGCCCGGGCTTACAAGCCACCAAACTTGATCCAAATCAAACTGCTTTAAGGCCTGAAGTGAAATTTTGACATGCCCTTCATGGGCAGGATCAAACGATCCGCCCAAAATGCCAACCCGCAAGCCAGCCCGAGATGGTGGTAAATTAAATCTCATAATTTATATGGTTTACTCCAGATTTAGCGAGGCGCAAGCTATCGTTGAGCGATATCAAAGTATAAATTGCCAAATTGACATTTGCGCCCACCGACTTGCCAAGGTAACAGATGCATCAACATTGAATTTCAGCACCGGAGGTAGTCATGGCTGCATATCAATACGTTTACCACATGGACGGAGTTTCGAAAACCTACCCTGGTGGAAAAAAATGTTTTGAAAACATTCGTTTGTCGTTTTTACCAGGAGTAAAAATTGGAGTGGTTGGCGTCAACGGCTCAGGTAAATCAACGTTGCTCAAAATTATGGCTGGTCTCGATACTGAATTTTCAGGTGAGGCGTGGGCAGCCCAAGGAGCAAAAGTTGGATATCTCCCACAGGAACCAAAACTCGAAGAAGAGTTGACAGTGCGCGAAAATGTGATGCTTGGGGTGAAACCCAAGAAAGATATTCTTGATCGTTACAATGATTTGGCGATGAACTATTCGGATGAGACAGCTGACGAGATGGCCCAGCTTCAAGATGAAATTGATGCTCAGAATCTTTGGGACCTTGATGCACAGATCGATGTCAGTATGGAAGCGTTGCGCTGCCCAGCTGATGAGGCGATGCCTACAACTTTGTCAGGTGGTGAAGCCCGCCGTGTGGCTTTGTGCCGCCTCTTACTTGAACAACCAGATATGTTGCTACTCGATGAACCGACCAACCACTTAGACGCCGAAACTATTGGCTGGCTGCAAAAGCACCTTATGGACTATGCAGGCACTATTTTGGTTGTTACCCACGACCGATACTTCCTAGACGATATTACAAGCTGGATTTTAGAAATTGATCGTGGCCAAGGTGTTCCCTACGAAGGTAATTATTCAAGTTGGCTTGGACAAAAAGCCAAACGCTTGTCTCTCGAAGCCCGAGAAGACAAATCCAAGCAGAAAACCTTAGAACGCGAGTTGGAATGGATGCAACAGGGCCAAAAAGCTCGTCAAGCAAAATCCAAGGCCAGGATTGCAGCTTATAACGACATGGCCAACCAATCCGAGCGCGAAAAAGTAGGCCGGGCCCAGATCATTATTCCCAATGGTCCAAGACTTGGCTCCAAAGTGATAGAGGTCGAAAGCCTCACAAAAGCAATGGGCGATAAACTGTTGGTTGAAGACCTATCATTTTCCCTACCACCCGGAGGAATTGTAGGTGTTATTGGCCCAAACGGTGCAGGTAAGACTACTCTTTTCAAAATGCTTACTGGACAAGTTCAACCTGATGAAGGGACTGTCGAATTTGGCGATACGGTTCAGTTGTCGTATGTTGATCAATCCAGAGATGATCTGGATCCCAACGCTAACGTCTGGGAAGCTATAGCCGATGGTTTAGACATTATTCAGCTTGGTGATGCAGAGGTCAACGGCCGAGCTTATTGCTCGGCATTTAATTTCAAAGGATCCACACAACAAAAAAAGGTCAGCTTATTATCAGGTGGTGAACGTAATCGAGTTCACATGGCCCGTCTGCTTCGCACAGGCGGCAACGTGCTACTGCTCGATGAACCAACCAACGATCTAGATGTCGAGACGTTACGCGCACTCGAGGACGCATTGGTAGATTTCGCAGGATGCGCTGTTGTGATTTCTCACGATCGTTTCTTCCTAGACCGGATTTGCACACATATTCTGGCTTTTGAAGGTGAGGCTCATGTTGAGTGGTTTGAGGGCAATTTTGAAGACTACGAGGAAGACAAAAAGCGCCGCCTAGGCGCAGATGCTATGGAACCTAAGCGCATCAAACACAAAAAATTTGCACGTTAAAACGTATTTATTAACTTTCTGGCGAAGTGTTTGGTTTTTTAATTCCAAACCGCATCACCCATTAAAGTAGATTTTACCTATTAAAAGACACACCAATTCTTCTAGTTAGCAAATTTTTTATTCTACTTAAATGTATTTTTTAGTTCACATAATCTTGACGCTTGCAATATTGCCACAATTGGCGCATAAGCCTTTTGCAACGTTACCGCATATCGACCAACTGTTCTCCTAATTCGGCCACAGTCCTCGACATGAATTGACTGACGCC
>JAPKEA010000454.1 GCA_028822275.1 Planktomarina sp.
CTCAAAGATATTTTTAAAACTGCCCTTTTCTTTCAGTGGTATGGACATCCATTTACTTCCTGTCAGCGTCTTTACCTGAATGCGGTTAGTATAACTTCCTTTCGAAAATTGCACATCATCTAGCCAAATAAAAACATCTGCGAGAGCCATTTGCGCCAAAAACCCAGCCCAGGGGAGGTACATAGGTTGTGAGATTACAACTCGGGTCAAGCTACAAGTACCTTCTCGTAGATTAGCACATCATGGCGCTCTCGACCATCATAATATTGGGCAGCCAAGCGTCCTACCAACCGCCAACCGGCCCGTTCGTAGAGCGCTATTGCTTGCGCATTGTCAGACCGCACCTGAAGGAGCAGCTTAAAAAGTCCGAGTTCGTTTCTTGCCACGACTTCTGCCGCACCTAAAGCCGCCCCACCAACTCCACGCAGCCTTTCTCCACGAAGCAAAGCAATGCCAAACCAACCAAAACGGCTTTGAAGATGAATATCACAAATCTGAATAAATCCAATTGCATCATCCTTCGGTGAAATCACCATCCGGAATAAACCTTTTGCTTCTCTTCGCTCTACCCAGGCAGCAGCCTCTCTTAACCAGTCAAATCCTGCAGGCTTTTGAACGGGACTAGCCATCAATGCATGTTGAAGCGAAATGTCTGAGCGTAATTCTGCAACGCAAGGTAAATCGCGTTTTTGCTTTGGTCGCAGCATCAAAACTATCCTTTAACACATTGCAAATATCCACCAGGTGAGGAAGATAATACGAGTTTACCATTCAGAACAGGGTCGACTAAAAAGCGATCATTTTCAGCAAGGTAGTCATTAAGAGCAGATAGAGGCTCATCGCCCTTAAACCAAATTTTAGAACGCTTTGTTGGAGCTTTATCTTCAGTTATGTGACCAACAAGTGTATCGGCAACAACTAGATAACAGCCTTCTGTAACCATCTGACCATAAGCCCTACACTCTGACAGCACATGTTCGCGGCTGTGATCACTGTCCAGAACGACCATTACCCTTGCGCCTTTTGGGATCTGGGCACGTACGCTTGCGAGCGTGTCTTCGTCAACAGATCCACCCTCAATCAGAACCACACGCTTAGACATTACGTGATCTTCGATTGTGGCACGGTTGTGCGCTCGAATGTCAATATCGACACCAACCACTTTACCACCACCCAGCATTTCCAGTAAAGACGCCATAAAAAGAACCGACCCTCCGCGCGCCACACCCGTTTCAATGATTACATCAGGCTTTGTTGCCCATATTACCTCTTGTGTCGCCATAACGTCTGCAGGCATCTGTATTATTGGGACGCCCATCCAGCTCCACAAGTAGGAGTAATCGTATTTGTCAATTGAGGTTATCAAGTCTAGCGACTGTTCAAAAACTTGACCGTCATTTCCAAGTGCAACGCTTTGTTCGCGCTTGGCCTCCTCAAACTTCATACGGTCATCTGGTTGTGACATTTGGATCTTTCTATTAAACTATAGGCAATTTTCATAACAAAATTCTGTGGAGAGGAAAACCCTATGACACAAAATTACCATAATTTCATTCCCGTTGCAGCACCCTCCATCACAAAACGGGAAGGTGATCTAGCACAAGAGGCCGCTCTAACGGCTTGGGGCGCAGAACATTATGCATTTAATACAAAATTTGAAAAAATGATGGCTGGTTACGTTGGAGTTTCCCATGCTGCCAGCCTTCCACACGCAACCTCAGGTTTACATTTGGCACTTGCAGCCGCAGGGATTGGCATAGGGGACGAGGTGATTGGACCTGACGTAACTTGGATTGCTTCCATGGCACCAGTGAGTTACGTGGGTGCCACGCCAGTATTTGTGGATATCCTAGCTGACACATGGTGCATAGATCCAGAAGCTGTTGAGGCAGCAATCACACCGAGGACCCGCGCTATTATAGGCGTCGATCTATACGGCTCAATGTGCGACTGGCAGCGCCTAAGAGTGATTGCCACAAAACATAATCTTGTTTTGATCGAAGACGCGGCAGAGGCACTAGGCTCCACTTATTGTGGTAAAGCCGCAGGTAGTTTTGGCGATATGGCAGTATTTTCTTTTCATGGCTCAAAAACTATCACCACTGGAGAAGGAGGCATGATTGTTACTAACAATGATACGCTTTTTTCTCGTATCCAGAAGTTGCGTGACCACGGTCGCCCCCCTGGAGATAAGTTTTTTTTGAATGACGAGATTGCCTTCAAATACAAGATGAGCAGTGTGCAGGCAGCCTTAGGCATCGCACAGATGGAGAGAATTGACGAACTCATTACTCAAAAGCGGCAGATTTTCAAATGGTATCAAGATCGCCTTAAACAGCAACCAAATATATATCTGAATATTGAACCAGAAAATGTACGGAATTCGTATTGGATGGTTACTGTAGTTCCACAGAATGTAAATGCGCCAGATAAGTTTTTACTGCAAAAATTATTAGCTGAAAGAAATATTGACAGCCGACCATTTTTTAGCCGACTATCAATGCTTAAACCTTATGAATCGCATCCAGAAAGTATACGTAATCTTCCTTTTGAGCCAAATGGGGCTCATGCTGCAC
>JAPKEA010000455.1 GCA_028822275.1 Planktomarina sp.
TATAACAATTTCTGGGTGAAAAGATTGAAATACGTAATCGACTTCTTCGAAATTGCGGATATCAACAATTTCATGCCGCATGCCATTAGAAACTTTGGCCTCATTAAACAGAGAAGGCTTAGTTGGCGGCGCTAGAGAGACTCCACACACGTCCGCCCCTAATGATTGAAGCCATAAACTTAACCAGCCTCCTTTAAATCCAGTATGCCCAGAGATTAAAACTCTCTTAGATTTCCAAAACGTTGGTAAGATGTTGTGTGGCATCATTTACTCCCATTGCCTCCATGGCGCTTTTCCCTCTTCCCAGAGTTTTTGGAGTTTCTGTTTGTCACGCAGAGTATCCATTGGTTGCCAAAACCCTTTGTGTTGATATGCCATTAGCTGACCATTTTCGGCTAGTTGCATCAAAGGTCCCTCTTCCCAAATTGTCGCGTCACCGTTGATTAAGTCGAATATCTCTGGAGAAAGAACAAAGTAGCCTCCGTTAATCATTCCTCCATCGCCTTGTGGCTTTTCTTCAAAAGAGATAACCTCGTGTTTGTCGATCTCTAAGGCGCCAAACCGGCCTGGGGGGTAGGTAGCTGTAATAGTAGCTAGCTTTTGATGACTATTGTGAAATTCAATCGTTGCCGCGATGTCAACATCAGATAATCCGTCACCGTATGTGAAACAAAAAGCTTCATCATCTTGAACATATTCTTTTACTCTTAGTAGCCTACCACCGGTCATTGAGCTATCACCAGTATCGATCAGAGTTACAGTCCAAGGCTCAGTCCGACCTCTGTGGACCTCCATTTTATTATTTTTCATGTCAAACGTGACGTCTGACATATGGAGGAAATAGTTGGCGAAGTATTCCTTTATCATGTAACCTTTGTAACCGCAGCAGATGATAAACTCATTAATTCCATGATGCGAATAGCTCTTCATTATGTGCCATAGGATTGGGCGCCCACCAATTTCAACCATAGGCTTTGGACGCGCCGAAGTTTCTTCTGCAAGCCTCGTTCCAAGGCCACCTGCTAGAATAACTGCTTTCATTTTCAATCCTGTTCCCTACCAGAAATAACGAATGCATCGGCAAAAAAGTTTTTTATGTAATCCATTACAACTCACCCTGTTTTTAATGAAAAATAACGCCCCATCTGCAGCTTGAAATCGTTAAAGTTAATCAAGTATATCCTTCAAATAAGGTACTGTATATAAAACTCTCAAGCTATTTAAAGTGCGGCTTTGAACTTTTTAACTCGCAGTCCATTTTTATGCTTAACTATTTCGTTTGTTCAGCCGGTTCAATACTTATGCGTCTCTCTACCGTGATAAACCGCGTTTTTTCATTGCATTCTAGGTGTTTTTTACTTTGGGTCTCGTTCACGATCAAGGTTAACCAAAGGTTTTTCTGATAGTGTCTAAAAATCGCAGCACAGAGGCCTTATGAGCATCTTTGATAGCGGCTACATCCGATTTTAAGAGGTGAGATGTATTGCGGGCCCATTCAATTTCGCCTTCCCCATAAGCAATCCCATGCTTAAACTCAGTTCCAGCACGCCAATCTTCTGAACTCAAACCTAGTTGTGGAACTACCACGGGAACGCAGCCACAAAGGGCCGCAAAATATAAAAAAGCTGTATATGGATCATGACAGTAAAATATCTCAGTTGAGTTGAAAACCTGAGCAATTTCCCTGTGATTTTTTCCATCCAGTAAAATTGCGTTATCAGGTTCAGGTATCAAATATCCACCGTGTTTCCCCTTTCGGATCATTCGGCAGGTACCCAGTCTTACCTGTCCTAAATTCTTGTACATATACTCGTTAAAATACCCCATAGTCAGGATTCTATCGTAAGGAATTTCTTTGAAATCTTCCACGTACGCCGCCTGGAAGTAAAAGACCTCCTCATTCGGCCCAATCTTCGCATCAATTCCAAAGAAGCCATGTTTGTGGAGCATCCACCGTGCAACTCTCGGTGATTGGAGGGGATTTCCGGATCGAGTTTCAGGATAGACGACGATAGCGTGTTCGATTATTTCTTTGGGCGCCAGAGGAACGTCCATCGAAGGGTGAGTCTTGAACGGGCCAAGACGACGGCGACGATTCCAGCGCTTTAACGTCCTAAGTAACGGTGATTTGATATCAGCATAATCAGGCTTCAAACTAATGGCATATGCTTCGACCCCAAGTGCACGCAGCTGGTCAACTAATATGTGCAAAACAACTGCACCACCATTATTTTCATCAAAAGGAGGACAGTCTACAACGATAGGCCGGTGAGTACGTGTGTTAAGCTCATTCATGTAACTAATATTACCTCCAGAAGCCACATCATCTTGAAACTTGAATCCGAAGCCAGTGTTTAGCAACGTTATTTATACCAACTACTTGAGTAGTTCCAGTCTATGTACTTATAACAATCTTCTATTGAAATAACATTGTACGATTGGCTCATAATATATTTTGGGACGCTGGACAGCTCGAAGTCTTTGATCTGAGGACACACTGAACACTAGCCCAGACTACATCGTGATTAAAGCAGCCGGCTAGTTGTCTGACAAAAATACTGCCATCTATCAGCTT
>JAPKEA010000456.1 GCA_028822275.1 Planktomarina sp.
TTCCTTTGCGCAGGTAAGCTTTGGCTTTATTGTTTTCGATGAAATCCAAAAGGTTAAGAATCCGACTAGCCTTATATCCAAGAGTGCAGCCACCGTGAATGGGAAATTTTGCATTGGACTCTCTGGGACCCCTGTAGAGAACTCTTTGGCAGACCTTTGGACTATTCTAGATGTCCTAGCACCTGGACTACTTAATTTTTCTTTGCGTGATTTTTTAAAGCTATTTTCAGGAGATCCAGAGCAGCAGGACTCGAAACTAGCACTCGAGAGGTTGCAGTCTCAGCTTGTGGATACCGTGGATGGTAACGTGCCGCTTATCTTGAGACGCATGAAGGATGAGGTGTTTAAAGATGCAGGGCCTAACGGGAAGCCTATGCCTAGCAAGATAATCGTCCCCTCGGACCAAACCAGTCAGGTAATGCCTTCTCATCAAGCATCAAGCTACAGCCGTTGCTCTAATCAGGTTCAGAGCAAGCAAATTTCAATGCTTGAGGCCCTCCATAGTTTTAGAAATATTTCTCGCTCACCGAGTAACCCTGACAGCTGGGTCTCCAATTCAAAGGAGGCCATCTCAGAGTCCGCAAGACTCAGTGTAGCGTTTAAGATTCTAGACAAGATACATAGTCGCGCAGAGAAGGTCCTTGTTTTCGTAGAGAGTAGGGCGGTGCAGCCGCAGCTCGCCATTATAATGAAAGAGCGGTTCGGCATGAAGAGGACGCCGCTCATTGTGAATGGGGCTATCAGCGGGCAGGCTAGGCAAACTGCCGTAGACGAATTTCAAGCAGGAGGCGCCGGATTTGACGCTATGATAATCTCACCCAAAGCCGGAGGAGTGGGCCTAACCCTCACAGCCGCGAATCACGTCCTTCATCTTGAGCGATGGTGGAATCCGGCAGTAGAGGACCAATGTAACGATAGGGCTTATCGGATTGGCCAGGAAAAAGATGTAACTATTTACACGCCAGTAGCGAGGCACCCCGAACTTGGCGAGAAGTCCTATGATCTAGTTCTTGACGGCATTCTGTCAAGGAAGAGACTTTTGGCGCGTTCTTTGTTTGTTCCGACAGAGCTCAAGGCTGATGATTTTGGCGATATTTTCAACCCCGACTCAACCGAGAGGGTCTTCAGGCCGATCTCTTTGGAAGAGAGCTATGTAATAGAAACGGGGGAGGGTTTTGAGGATTACGTTGCTACGTCTCTCAATGATAGTGGTTTCAAAATATACAAAACCCCTCGCTCGCACGATGGCGGCTGTGACCTTATAGCTGAAATTAATGGCTCTACCTTACTTTGCCAAGTTAAGCAGGTTCGCAGCCCCAAGGTGTTAAATAATGGCGTAGAGCAAGTGTTAAATTCTAAGCCGCGCTTCGAGAGGTCAAACGGGATGGTTTTGGTTACCAATGCGCTATCCATTACTAAAGCTCAGCAGGAGCTAGCACGGGAGGCGGGTGTTATTGTAATTTGCGGTGACGCTATCGGCTTATTTGGCCCTAGCTTGCTGGGCGCTCTCCAGTAAGTACCGACTAATTAGGGCCTTAACACTCAGTGTGTAAACAGTGCCTTGAACATTCAACTGATAAGGAGTATTTCATTTAAGGTGCTATCTTTATTTTGCTATTAATAGCGACGCTTGTAAGCAACGGAGTAAGTCTTTAAGTAGAAATAGCGCTATTGCGATTAAATTACGAGAACAACTTTACTACTAATGTCTAAAGATTGTATCTCACGACATCGACTTACAAGAACGGAGTAAAGATCTAGTGAAAAGTATTATAATTCTATCTCTGCTGTTTATGGGCTCTTGTTCGCAGGAACCCCAAATCCTTTATGACCAGAACACAAAAGAACCGTTGACTGGAATTATAGAGATTTTCGGTGAAAGCGGTCAGTTAGTCCGAAGAACAAGCTACATCGACGGCAAACAAGATGGTCTTGAGGAATGGTTTGACAAAAATGGAAATTTATTCAGTGCAGATACGTACAAAAACGGAAAAATACTGGAATGGGAATTGAGACTAAAATCAGATAATTAGAGGCGCCCACATCAAATCATGAAAAAATTAACTACTTTTATCCTCGCCTTACCTTTGTTGTCAATCTCTGATCAAAGTGCAATTGCTTGTTCTTCTGTACTCCTCCCTCCTGAGGCTATATGTATTGAATTAGAAAATCATAATCCCAAAAGTCAGGGATTTAAAACTTGTATATTTAAACTTTTGGATATGGGTCATGGTGAATATTTAAAAAGATATGATCCTTGTCATGAAGGGCCTGTTCTCCCAATAAAAGAGTATTCACTAGAAATTAAGAAGATCATGCTAAAGATAGAAAAAGAGTATTCTAAAAAAACACAGAAGGAGAACAATAGGGTTAAATAACTACATCCATCGAACCCTTCGGTCGACTAAGTGATTTACTGTGATTAAGACATGCATGACAGAAGGCAAAAAATGCTTAAAAGGAGAAGACTTTGAATTACAACAATCAGCTTTTGATCGCTCTCTGTTGTCTATTGCTTATCGCATGCTCTCCACAACCAGACGTCTTTATTGGTCCGATCATAGTG
>JAPKEA010000457.1 GCA_028822275.1 Planktomarina sp.
TGATTAGAAGATATTGGTGGCTTATCCACAACAACAAAAATAGAAACCAATCTGACCGAAGTGAGGGCAATTCTATGGCCGAACACACTGCACTAATCGATGGCTTTGATCGGAAGATTCTTGATGTATTGGCTGTGGAGGGTCGTATTAGTGTGACCGAACTCGCGCGCCGTATCGGATTGTCTAAATCACCGACCCAAGCGCGGCTTAAAAGGTTAGAGGATCGTGGCGTGATCCTTGGCTATCGTGCTTTATATGACCCAATAAGGTTAGACCGCGATCATGTTGCCTTTGTTGAAGTTAAGCTGACCGATACCAGAGAGGCTGCGTTGGCGACCTTTAACGCTGCAGTGATGAAAATAGTTGAGATTGAACAATGTCACCTGATTGCGGGTGATTTTGACTATTTGCTAAAGGTACGTACCGCAGGAATGACAGGATACCGTGCTGTTTTAGCTGACAAATTATCAACTTTACCGCATGTCGCATCGACGTCAACGTATGTGGCTATGCAGGCTGTAAAAGAAGAGGGTCTTTCTCCCATGGCCCCCAGTACCGTTAACTTGATTTGACCTGATGTTCGTTTGGTACACATTTAGAACAATGAAATTAATAATTCTCTTTGTGGTGATAGCTTCACCCAGCGTTGCTGATCGATGTCCTTTGGGACCAGACCACGCATATCGATTGGATGAAATAATTGTTGAGTTGGGGATTGCCCCTGACCCTCAAGTGGCAGGTCTACTGTCGCAAGAACTGTGGACATTATGGCTTGAGGCCCCTGACGCTACCGCACAATCAATGTTAGATGAAGGCATGGCGCATCGTGAAACGTCTGACTTCATAAGTGCACGCGATTCGTTAGATGAGCTTGTCGCATATTGCCCTGATTATGCTGAAGGCTATAATCAACGTGCTTTTGCGAGCTTTTTAGATCGTGATTACGATGCTGCATTAGTTGACTTGAACAAAGCGCTCGAAATTATGCCAAATCATATTGCCGCTTTGTCGGGCAGGGGCCTTACGCTGATGGGACTAGGGCGCAACGGTGAAGGTCAGGAAGCGTTGCGCGGCGCTTTGGCACTCAACCCTTGGCTATCGGAGCGTGGATTAATTATAGAACCGGATGGTACTGATATTTAGGAGGGAGTTCCCTACCACATTCTTTACTACGGTTAGCGTAAAATTTTTCATAGGATTGTGAATATTGGATTAAAATTCTTGTGTCTTAGGTCAAACTTGCATACGAGAAAGTTGTTGAGTTTATAAAATTGTTTTAGGTTTGATATTAGGACTAAAACTAAAATTTACAGACAAAACTAGATGCGGGCGTGATGGAATGGTAGACATACCAGACTTAAAATCTGTTGGGCGTAAGCCCGTGTGGGTTCGAATCCCACCGCCCGCACCATAATTCTTACTTATTTTATAGATAGGAATTTATGAGCTTCTCTGGTCCCCCTTTCAGCCTTGGGGTTGCATCTAGACGCTTCTCTATAAGGCAGGGCTCAAGCTTTTTGTGTCAGTCATTTTAAGCATCATGTTTTCCACTGTATCCTTCAACGTTCGGCACGACGTGGCGAGCCGTGTATCGCTTTCTATGTAATTGCATAATTAAAACGTTGGCAATTAATCCCATCATTAAACCGAGCAAGGCACCGAGAGCATCTGCGTAGAAATCGGTTATCTCTCCATGTCTACCGACGTATGGTTGAATGAGCTCAATCAATACTCCAAAAATGAGCGAAAACGGTAAAATCCATCTAATTGCGCGCCGATAGATTAAAGCGCACGGAAAAGTTAACGCACCAAATGCGATAAAATGGTGAACTTTGTCTGAACCCGGAACGCTACTTAGTGGTAAATCAATTGGTAAGAGTGTGAGTGCCGCAATGCTTACCCCGATGATGAGGGTAATCCCAAGGGCGGTGACCCGTCGCAGTGATGCAAAAGGCAGCAATAAGCGGTTATTGTTCATACTCAAAATAAACGACCTTCAAACGAATGTAATGCAGAGCTCGTGTTAATACTTTGCAAATATACTTGACGGTGTCAAAAAGTTCCATTGCCACATTTGAGCGCGTCTGAAATGTTGTAATAGAGCTAAGTATAGTCTTCGATATTTCTATTACTTTTCATCATCACGACTACCCCTATGGTTTACACCACACTCAATCGCTTGTTCCTTCAATAAATTCTATTAGTTATTGTTTTAAAATTTCAAAATTGGCCTATTTTTATAATTACCAGACAAAGCATCACCTAATCATTTTAGGTTCAGATGATATTGGCTTTTTAAGCCACGATAAACGGCGAAAGGTCCAACATTGCAGTGCATCGCGTAGAAACCGCTCTTAAAGAGCAAACATTAGTAGCCCTCATTTAAGATGCTGAACTTTTCGAAGGATCAGTAACGAGATTTTTGCTTGAGAGGAGTGTGCATTACACGTGCGGCGAAAGTCTCTTTTCCGCATCTCATGTCGAGGTACGCGCAACGTAACATTTGTGATAAAAAAATCGATTTGACTGCCGTCGTGAACGGTTCGAAGCTAATTTCCGTCCAC
>JAPKEA010000458.1 GCA_028822275.1 Planktomarina sp.
AGTCAGGTGAGCGACAGATTATTAACTACCGTAATACCTTGGGCACAGAAAATTTGCAAAATTTGCAAAAACTACCAACTCAGGATGGGTACCTTGCGGATAGTCGATGGAACGAAGCGGCTATCGCTACCTTGAAGATAGCAAATTATTTTTCGAAACCGGGTGTTTTGGATGCAGAGGCTCCTGTATCATACGAAGCAGTTTCCACAGCTTCTCACGTTGCTTTTTCAAGGCAAGGACTGCGTGATTTTACTCAGCATGATGACCTAATAATTGGTTTGAGAAGTTTATCAAATAGACTGGATAACTGGATCTGTGTAACAGATGGTTCTGCTGGCGTATATTACTTGGATCAAGGGCAACCTCGTAATGTTCAGCCCCCCAAAGTCCTTGCAGTTGATACGCTTGGTGCAGGAGATGTATGGCACGGCGCTTTTGTTCTTGGGCTCGCAGAGGGTAAAAATGAGTTAGATTCCATTCACTTTGCTAATCTTGCGGCGGCTCTTAAATGTACAAATTTTGGGGGTCGTGCCGGCATGCCTACACGTTCGGATGTATCAAATTTTAATCTTTCAGTAATTGAGAGTGAGTGAACATGAATAATATTCTGAATAACGAACCACTAATTAGAGATAAGCCATTACCAAAATTAATTCTTAATAAACTGTAGTGAGATGCTCTTATGATTATGAAAAATTCTTTACGAGATTCCTTAGACGCCGGGAAAAGCACGATGGGGACACATTTTGCTTTCTGTGATCCTGATATTGCTGAACTTATAGGCGATACGGGTCTGTTTGATTACGCTGAGTTTTGCGCTGAATATTCTGTGTTAGATATGAAGAATTTATATCATATGGCTCGTGCAGCACAGTGTTCTAATCTCCCATTGATGATAAAATTAGATCAAGAAAGTCAAGGATTTTGGGCTCAGGCTGCGCTTGGGGCAGGCTTCAAATCCATCCTTTTTAGCGATGTTAGAATTCCAGATGATATCGATATTTGTCACAAAATAATAAGACCTGAGACTCCTCAAGTAGGGGGGGAGATGGGGATTAAAATTCGTCGGCCCTCTTTATCGTCATATGCCCCAAAGAATTATCTTACAGATTTAGAATCTACGCTGCTTTGTATAATGTTGGAAAAGAAAAGCGCTATTGATAATATTGATTTAATCCTTGAGAGAGCTCGAGAAAAAGGGGTTGATATGGCGCAATGGGGTCCTGCTGATTATTCGTTGTCGTGGGGAAAACCCAAATTAATGTTTGAGGATGGTATATTTCCAATTGAAGAAAAGGTGATTGCAAAATGTATTGAATACAATATCGTCCCACGAGCAGAAATATCTGACGTAGAACAAGCAAAACGGTACATTGATTTGGGTGTTCGGCATTTTTGCATTGGATGGGACAGATTTATCTTACAGGCCGGCCTAGTGAAATTGGGCGAAGGTTTAAAAAAGCTTACAGAGGGTATTTAGTTTTCTGACCATCTTTTTGACAATGTAATGTAGCTACTTTTAATTTAATTAAGTATCAAAATTGTATCTTAAATCAATGGTGCTGCGGTCTAAAAAATGCCTACAACTGATGTAATACGTTTGTATCTTTGATTACCGCGGACTAATTTACCGAGGTAAATGATTGGAAATCCATAAGCGAGGAAGTCTCTTATGCACGGAATTGTTCCAAGCTTAAATACACCATTTGATGTCTCTGGAGCATTAGATCTTTCGTCGCTATCAAAACTTGTTGAACACACAGTTAAGACTGGTTGTGGCGGCATGCTAGGTTTGGCCATTGCTGGCGAACACGATACGTTAAGTTATCAGGAAAAAATTTGTTTTATCTACACGGTTGTCAAACAAAACCAGGGCCGTATTCCATTTATTTGTAACGTTACGAGCACTTCCGTTACTGAAACCTTAAACCTTACAAAAGCGGCTGCTGCGGTTCGTGTAGATGGAATTTGTGTGCAGCTACCGCCTAGCTTAAATCTTGAAGAAAAATTATCTCTTCTGAAAGAACTTGAAAAAGAAAGCCCTGATATAATCATGGTCCAAGATCTCGACTGGTCGAGTGGGGGTCTTACCCTAGAAGAAATTGTTTTTTTGTACCGAAGGATTGAAAAATTCAAATGGCTAAAAATTGAGACTTCACAGGCGGGCCCAAAATATAGTGCAGTAAAAGATGCTACTGAGCAGGGCATGAAAGTTTGTGGTGGTTGGGCCGTCACACAGTTGATGGATGCGATGGCCAGATCTGTCGATGCCTTCATTCCTACAGGATTGGAATTTATATATGTCGCTATTTATCATGCTTATCAGGGTGGAGAGGAACAAAAGGCCAGAGCATTATTCGAAAGTATTTTGCCAATTCTAAATTTTTCGAATCAACATATTGATATAAGTATAAAGTTTTTCAAAAATTTGAGAGTACATGAGGGCCTCTTTGAAAGTGATTACTGTCGTTCACCCTCTGCGGTATTTGATCCGGTTCAGTCAAAAGAAGCCAAGCACGCCACATCACGTGCTATGAAACTTCTTTCGGATTTAAA
>JAPKEA010000459.1 GCA_028822275.1 Planktomarina sp.
GTTTCAGACAACTTTCGCATCATCTCCCACCAGAAATTTCGGGTTTTGGAGTGAGAGGGGTATAACTCATTTTAATGTTAGGGCGTAGGGCGGTTAGCACGACCACGGGTCTGATTGGAAATCAGGGAGAAGTTACGCGCGCTCGACACAGGATTTTTTGACATTTCGGGAACCCCCACATTTTGAAAATCTCCTCAGATATCTTGCCAAGAAAATCCTACTTTTGAACACCGCTAATTTGATGTGGGAGTACCAGCCACCTGCAGTGTTAAAAATAGATCTGTTATATTTCTGAAGTAGTTGATTGAAAATTATATCACAGGTATCGTAATTTTGAAGCGTTCCGGTCTAATTTTGCAGGTTTCACTAGATTACGTTGCTACTAGTTTTTGGAGTACGTAGGTCGGAAGGTATATCCTAAGCTTAAGAAAATTAGCTAAAAATTTGTAAGATTACTTTGCTTTCATAACCCACTTCAGTTGACGCTTTTACACAGTCCAACTGTGTCTAAAATTATCTGAATGGATACGATGAAATATAACGGGGAGTTCATTAGTTCGGACGAGATACTCGCACTGCCTCATGGGTTAGATTTTGGCTTGGTACGTCGTCCAACATTGTAATTCACAAATGCAAACAGGCTTTAGTCAAGCTTTACTGTTTTTCTCGTACTCATGAACTATAAGACCCGAACAAGCGTCAGTTCGACTACCATTCTCATACTTTACCAAAAGGTGTTCATATTCGTCCAACCAATTTACTCCACCGTCCTCTTTCTCTACCGCTTTATTAACGTCATCAACCTCCGTTATACAGATAAAGTGAGTGTCTGACACTTTGACCAACTTTTGATAAATCAAGTCAGTGGATACACCACCCGGTGCACCAAAAGCATTTACAAACTCCTCCGAGCACTCCGGTTTTACATTATATGTAACGATTGAAACAACTTTCATAACTTCAATTATTCCTGTTATTGTTGTCAGTTAATAAAGGTTTATTTTATTAGTACTTATCTTGATGCAAATTCCACACTCACACCGCCAAAGAGTGCAGCACTTGTCAGGCAGGTTTTGAGAGGTAAGTTTTTCATTCCATGATGCTACTCAAAAATTTTTGCTTTGTGGAGTCATTAGTTTTCATTTCTCGCAAGAAATGACTTGGTGGTCGGTACACACATCGCCAGAAGCATAATGGTCAATTCCAGAAGCGATTTCATAGTTGTCCTGTCGCCCCGACTTACTAACGGGTCTCAATTTTTGTACGGCTTGAATGAGTTTGTTTGAACGCTCGGACCTTGTGATATCACAATCTAAGCATCTCTTGTTGAAAATTATGAGTGCTTCTGCAGTGCCTTTTCCATACAAGCCACCGATTGCTTTTCCATAACCATATTCTCTGAATTTAACCTGAACTTGTTTGCGCTGCATTTCAGACAGATTGTTGAAAGCAGTACGAAGAACAGCAGGCAGTTTCCAGAAGTACACGCCATAACGGCGAACATGACCATGACAGGTAAGTTTTGAGTTTCTGTCAATGTTAGTAATTAAGCCTCTTCCAAATGGCATCCTAAACTTGAAATCACCTTCGTATTTGTTTCCATCTGAATAAAATATCGTTCCTGTGCCGTTATTTTCTCCGTTTAAAACTCACCGACATATACGGTTCCGCGACTTTCAAAAAAGCCTATGCAGTTGTGCCAATCATCAGGAACAACATCACCTTTCTGTTCGCTCTTGGGACTGTCAGGACAGGGTTTACTAACAATCTGTTAAAAATTTCCAGTTGAATAGTGTTCACCGTAAAACTTCCCTTTGCTGCAATCTGCCGGTTCCGAAACCAAGCTAAATACAGCAAGTGTCACTTGAAATGTTTCAAAATTGTTGATTGGTAATCTGGGTTGGGGTGACAGCTATTAGAGGGCGGTTAGTCAGACTTGTGATTAATTGAGAAACGTGGGGGAAGTTACGCGCGCTCGACACAGGATTTTTTGACATTTCGAGCCCCCCCATTTTGAAAATCTATAATTTTATAGTGGGGCAATTTTGATAAGCCGGTTTTGCAGGCTTTTCAGCGATCAATCGGCTATCATCTTGGCGTGATAGGCACCTTGCAGGAACACATCAAGGTTGTAGGCCAATCCTTGAATTACCCTTGCGCATATCTTTATTGCGGGCGCAGTTTTGTGCTTTTTGTAGGTTATTTGGGCAGTCATATCTTAGTGGTTTCATCTCGACCACTTCACATTGGATATAACAAATCCCAGTTCCAGTCAGTTGCGATCTGTGTACTATGTAACATGATGATAAGTTGGTTTTGAAAAACATATGACACAGATAAACAGTCAAGATCCAATAGACGCGGTCATCACTTGGGTGGACGGCGGCGCTGAAAGCCACCGCCAAAAACGTGCAGGCTATATGGCCAAATCACAGAAGGCCCTGCATGAAAATACAATCAATCCTCACCGCTGGCAGTGCAATGATGAGATCTCATATTGCCTGCATTCAATCGAGAACCACGCACCTTGGATTCGCAAAATTTGGATTGTGGTA
>JAPKEA010000460.1 GCA_028822275.1 Planktomarina sp.
TACTTATTCCCCTAGATTAGCATCATCAAAATACGCGCACCAGCACAGCAAGCCCCTTTAGGTTGCTGTAAGGTTATACCAAGATCCTGGTGCTTATAAACAAATGTAGATTGATTATCCACCTAGTTGATGTAGCATTGCCAGCTGCGATTAGCCAGCGCACTGAGATTACAATAGATCCGTACTGAGTAAGTTTGCTCTACCCGAGTCGTATAGTAGAAAGAGATGGACTTTGTGCACAAATGGCTGGCTGAGATCCCCTGTCTGAATCCAGTATGGTAATGGAAGAACATGAGTAGTTGTGCCTCCATGAAGTTTAAGTCCAAGAATTGGTGGTCACACAATGGTGTTAAAACAAAAGTTTAGCGGTTCATCGACTATGAATTAAAAGACTGTAAGCACATCTATGTACATCCGTTGGTAAACGATCACTCATTAGGTATCACAGTAGCGGGTTCGCAGGCGTTTTGTCATAAAATTAAGTAGAGCCTGTTTAAGTGTGTCTATAACAACTCCCGCCGCTTGACTAAGCTGATCACTCTTCAAACCAATGTATCGTCGCGTGGTGCTGTTATGAATGCATCTCTTATGCTCTTGGTTGCTTGCAATATGATATGCAACGCAAATATTTAATTTTCTGATAAATAATATCTGAAAGGTAAGCTATATGGACAAGAGTATTCTTGTGGTTTTAACATCACATGATCGCCTTGGAGAAACGGGACACCAGACTGGTTTTTGGTTGGAAGAGTTGGCGACACCTTACTACGTGTTTAAAGACTCTGGCGCTTAAGTAACGTTAGCATCGCCTAATGGTGGAAAGCCACCGCTTGACCCTAAAAGAGATGATGTAAGCGCAGAAACCCCAGCCACTATTCGGTTTAAAGCCGATACAGTTGCAAACGACCAGTTAGCTAATACTGCAAAATTGTAAGACGTTGATGCTTCAAATTTTTTGACCGTTTTTCATCCAGGAGGTCATGCTCCGATTGCTTTGGTAAATGCCAAATTGAGAACGGTGAGTTCATTGTTAAAGGGCGAAAATGACCAGTTTTACCAACGAGGAAGAAGAAGCCGTAGGTCTTACCAACATGGTACCGCAACTTGTAGAAGATGTTATGATCAAACGTGGTGCAAATTATTCTAAAAAGGAAAGCTGGGCATCCTTTGCATGCAAGGATGGCAATCTAATTACCGGTCAGAACCCAGCTTCCTCGGAAGCAGTTGCAGAGCTACTTCTAAAAGCCTTCAACTAAATCTGTTTACCTAACAGATATAAGGCGCGTTGGATTAACTGGCGCGTCTTTTTCAGAAAAATGAAGCTCTGCGAATTATTGCATAATTTAGAATGTGAAATTCTAAAAAAATGTTTCTCGACTAAGATTAACAAATTTTCAGTTGAGGCCGCTCTTGTTTGCTACAGAAGCTCCACTGCCTAGCTGAGCTGATCACTATTCACATCAATATATCTTTGTGTGGTGCTGATATGACTATGCCCAGAAAGTTCGGCTAATAAACGCACACCAAAGCCTTTATTTGCCAATCGAGTGATTTATGTGCGTCGTCCACTATGACTTGACGCATCCTTGAGCCCCACGGCTTTATATATATCTAAAAATAGTTGACACATGGTGTTTGCCGAAAAATGACCACCCTTTTGGCTCTCAAATAGAGGACGATTTAATTCTCTCAAACATTTGCTTTTGGCGTAGTTGGCAAGCGCTTTCCTCAGCCGTTGATTCAGATACACAGTTCTGCGCTGCCTACATTTGCTTTGTTCTGCGCCTAGAATGAACTGCTCCCGCACATTACCCGCTTCATCAAACACATTGCTAAGTTTAAGTGCCGCAATCTCTTTGGCTCTGAGCCCGGCATAAAAGCTGACCAGGAATATTGTAGTGTTACGAAGTGGATGACGACGACTGCGGCAGTAGTGTAATACTCTGCAAAACTGTGCTTCATTTAATTTATGTGCCTGTAGCATCTCAAAGGGCAGTTGTTTGTGAAGCAAACAATGAGAGGCGCTTGCCCAAAACCAGACCACGGATCGCAAAATCCAAACCCGCAAACTCTCGTTATGAATAAGGGAGCCTTGGGGTGCAGGTCACCAGACCTTTTAGAATAGGCCGAGCGCATCGCCCGTGGTACGCTTTTACAGCCCTATTTTCCTATGAAATGAAATGGAATCGCTGTGTTGAAAACAATGTTTGCAACACAGTCTTTGCTTTGAGGCCATATTATCGTCCGAGAATACAATAGCATAATGTGTGCGGTGGGAGCGCAAACCTCGGTTCACCTTCTAACTTTCTAAAATAATGACTGAATTAAAAGAATTTTGTCTTAGTATCTAGAATCTGAATTAGTGTATTTTAGGCTCTGCTACTTTCTAGATCTGGTGAGCTAATTATATTTCTGATACCTTGTTCGCTGGGCTTAGACATTTCGCAGGTTAGGTTGAAATCTAATGGATTGCCTTAGTAAATTAAATTGATTTGGAGTGATCGATGCGCCTCAACAGCAATATGAAAGGCGCCGCCCTTATGAC
>JAPKEA010000053.1 GCA_028822275.1 Planktomarina sp.
TTGGCGGTAAATACCCTCTAAACGGTCCAGCTCGCCCTCAAGTTTCTCACGAAACGAAGCCCAGTCAAAAACACCAATCTTCACGTCCCAACCATAAGCTGCAGCTTGCTTCATTGCCTGAGCATAGGTCGAGGCGTACACCATAAGTTTTTTCGGAACGCAGCCACGGATAACACATGTGCCTCCATAACGGCTTTCTTCCGCGAGGCCTACTTTAGCGCCAGCCTCACCGGCTGCAACGCGTGCAGCTCGCACGCCGCCAGACCCGCCACCAATAACAAATAGATCATAATCAAAAGACATAAGCCCATCCAAATAGCTACTTAATCCCGAACGCCATGCCCAGGGCAAATTGTGTTAGATTGCGCTGCGTTTGCCTTGCAATTCTACCGAGCCATCAGGTGCGCCGAGCACTGCTAGAGTACACATATTAATAAATAAACCATTTTCAACCACTCCAGGAACTTGATTGAGAGATTTTCCCAATTGTGGCGCATCCCCAATTTGCTCAAGGTGCATATCTAAGATAAAGTTTCCTTCATCAGTTACAAATGGTTTATCTCCCAACATACGCCGCGAAACTATCCGCCCACCCAAACCATTCAAGACAAGAGTTTTTTCTATTAACTTTTGTGAGGTTTGCCAGCCAAAGCCAATCACCTCAACAGGAAGTGGAAACTGGCCCATCGTTTCAACGCGTTTTTCAACATCCGCAATCACAATCATTTTATCGCTAGCGGCTGCTACTATTTTTTCTTGTAGCAAGGCACCACCTCCCCCTTTAATTAGATTGAGTTCAGCATCAAACTCGTCAGCCCCATCAATTGTCAAATCAAGGCGGCCCAGCGTATCTAGTGTCGCTATCTTGATTCCAAGCTCCGTGGCCAGCTTTGCTGTTCGCGATGAGGTCGGGACAGCCTGTATACGTAGGTTCTCGTTTTTCACGCGTTCAGCTAGACAACGCACCATCCAGACGGCAGTTGAGCCAGTACCCAAACCAACCTTCATCCCATCTTCGACAAAAGAACTCGCTTTTCGTGCAGATGCAAACTTTGCACGATCAGTAGGAGATAACTTTGGCGACATTAAACACGACTCCTTATTGGTTTTTGCACCGTATAACCCCAACCTAGCAGTGGGTGCGAGGTTAAAATATATCACTTCCAGCGCGTTAGCCGTGGAAACCGTTCAAAGAGTCGCATTTTTAGGTCAATTTAATTTAAAATCATGATCAACGCTAAACTTAACTAAAATGGATCTCATCATGTTTTTGTCGGTTTTTGATATGTTTAAAATTGGGATAGGGCCTAGCTCATCCCACACAATGGGCCCCATGATTGCGGCCGGCATGTTCCTTGAAAAACTACGCGCTAGCCCATTCTCTCCTGCAGGTTTGCAGGCCCGTTTTCATGGCTCTTTGGCATTCACTGGCGTGGGGCACGCAACTGACCGCGCAACATTACTTGGACTAGCTGGTTTTGAGCCCGAAAAGTATAATGCAACAGAGGGTATGGCTGCTTTGGCCGACATAAAAATAAACAAAGTAGTCCAACCTCACGGCTTGCCATCAATGCGGCTCGATCCAACTCAAGATATCATGTTTGACTACGGACCCGCACTACCTGGTCATGCAAATGGCATGGTTTTGATGGCAACAGATGCACAGAATGATATCATATTACAGGAAACATACTATTCCATTGGTGGCGGCTTTGTTGTCACAGGACAAGAGATGGACGAGGGAGGTGGCACGGGCGATATGGCTCCGTACCCTCATGAATTCGAAACTGCTGCAGAACTCTTAAAAATTTGTAGAACACAAAATAAATCTATCGCAAATATTAAACGCGAAAACGAATTGAGCCGACTTAGTGCCGACAATTTGGACAAAGGTTTGCAACGAATTTGGAGCGTTATGACAGCCTGCATTGATCGAGGCCTTGTCACTGACGGAGTTTTACCAGGTGGCCTCAACGTAAAGCGCCGCGCAAAAGGCATTAACGATGCACTTATTGCCGAACGTGGAGTGAACATTATAGCCCCACACATAATCAACGATTGGATGAGCGTCTACGCAATGGCTGTGAATGAGGAAAATGCGGCGGGAGGTCAGGTCGTGACTGCCCCCACTAATGGAGCAGCCGGGGTAGTGCCTGCAACAATCCGTTATTGGCAGGACCACGTGCCTGGTGCACAGGCCAGTGCAATTCCTGAATTCTTATTAACGGCTGCTGCAATTGGTGGTTTGATTAAATTTAATGCAAGTATCTCAGGTGCCGAATGTGGATGCCAAGCGGAAGTGGGAAGTGCCGCTGCAATGGCTGCTGCTGGCCTGTGCGCAGTATTGGGAGGCACCCCTTTACAGGTGGAAAATGCCGCTGAAATAGCATTGGAGCACCACTTGGGCATGACTTGTGATCCAGTAAAAGGTTTGGTTCAAGTCCCATGCATTGAACGCAATGGGTTAGGTTGCATCAAAGCAGGATCCGCAGCAAGCCTCGCAATGCGTGGTGCTGGCACCCATTTGGTTCCACTTGATGCATGTATTGAACCTATGCGCCAAACCGGAATAGATATGCACGAAAGGTACAAAGAAACCTCTCTCGGCGGTTTGGCAGTTAACGTCCCAAACTGCTGAGCACAATGAAACCGCAATGCGAGCGATTAGTATGCCCTTAGATAATCCGCGCCTTGGCGTTTTTATGATGATTATTTTCTGCGTTTTTGCTCCAGCCAGCGATGCATTGGTCAAGGTTTTGGGAGACAGCATACCTCTCTTGCAGGTTCTGATAGCGCGCTTTGCGGCACAACTTTTTTTAATTCGCCGCAAAACCTGGACCACACGTCATGAGACGTGGAAGCGTCGTGACCTCATCGGTTTGATTATTTTAAGATCCATACTTCACTTAATCGCAATAGGGTTTTTCTTTCTAGCCTTACGATACTTGCCGCTGGCTGATGCCCTCGCCATCGCATATGTTTTACCCTTTTTTATTCTGGGCGTGGGGTGGTTCTCAGGTGAAAAAGCGACGCCATTAGTGTTGAGCCTTTGCACGCTTGGATTTGTTGGTACTTTACTTGTAGTTCAACCTAGCTTTGCTAAAGTGGGCTGGCCAGCCACTCTCCCTATTCTGGTTGCTGCAATTTTCACTGGATTTATGTTTATCACACGGAAAATTTCAAAGCATATCGACCCTATCGACTTACAAGCCATCAATGGGGTATGCGTTTTGGCAATTCTACTACCAATCGCTTGGTTTGGAAAAACTGCAGAAATCTCTATGCTGACTATGGTTGCAATCGATAGTTTTGAGCTTCTATGTCTAATTGGTGTGGGTGTCTTGGGTACAATTGCGCATCTGATGATGACTTGGTCATTGCGTTTTGCTTCAGCGCCAACCGTGGCGCCAGTTCAGTATCTGGAGATCCCATTTGGAGCCTTATTCGGTTGGATCATATTCAGCGACCTACCAAATGGGCTAGCCGCCTTTGGAATTATTTTAACAATGGCTGCAGGACTTTTAGTTTTGCACTTTAGTAAAACTTAGCGCCGCAAACGCTTTAATAACATTTCTAATTTCATTCGCGGGTAAGATAACTAGCAGTCCACGGCAATCCGATCCAATGCTTATGTGGCAACCATCAGCAATATTAGATGTAGAAATTAGACCATCAGGTGAGAGTTTTACCGACGACAAAGGCCACCGTACGCCAGAAATATCAGCCGTCACTGGCAGCAGCGGATAGAAGCCAACTTGCCCACCAGCAGCCACATCCACTTCAATTGTCTCTGGCGCAACAAATATCACCTGTTGATCGTCTAAAAGTAAAATTGGTCTGGGATCTTTTAGAAGTGCAGAAAACGCCGCAAGCTGGTGATCCAGCCGTCCTCCCAAAAAGCCGACGCCCACGAACATCTCAGCATCACAAACTGATAAGCATTTTTCAAAATCAGTTTTATCTTGATCTGACAAAACGAGGCTATTGACCTCTGCCGGTAGATCAGATTGCGAATCCATGTCTCCAACAACTAAATCAACCTGTAAACCCGCCTCAATTGCGTGATTATACCCCCCATCAGCAGCTACAACTGTTTTTGCAAACGATAACGCTCTATTGACCAACTTCGTAGAGCAAGGACCAGCGCCAATCAATAAAATTGAAGGCGATTTATGAACTTTAGGGTTAGATATTTTCACCTTCACCACCATCCTTGGCACTCAACGACCCGAACCATCCAAAAACTAAAGAGTGTCCAAGGTATCTTTTAGATCTCGGTGTCAAATAGCACAAAGATTTTGAACCAAATTACAAAATAATAACACGTTAAAAAATAAATCTAGTTTGGCCCATCTTTTTTATTCTGTGCATCAGGCTCTTCCTGTCCAATACCCATAAAAACAAATTTTAAAGGTATGATCCACGCAATACCAAGCACCACATACATAATAAATTCGACAATTTTAGAAAGTTCTGGCAATAAATCCACAAGATTGACCGCTATGATGATATAAACAGGCATACCAATCAGCAAGATGAGCAACGACCACCGCCGTCTGGCTTTGTAACTTAACGCCATCAGTCTGCAAACGGGTCAGTTACGAGGATTGTGTCATCACGTTCAGGTGACGTCGACACGAGCGCCACGGGACAATCAATTAGCTCTTCAATCCTACGCACATATTTGATCGCTTGAGCTGGCAACTCCGACCAAGAGCGCGCGCCAGCAGTGCTGCCAGACCACCCTTCAATGGCTTCATAAACAGGGTGAACCCGCGCCTGCTGATCTGCAGCCGTTGGCAAATAATCCAGCGTCTTACCATCAAGCTCATAGCCCACGCAGATTTTTAGTTCTTCAAATCCATCCAGAACATCTAGTTTTGTCAGAGAAATGCCATTTACACCAGACGTTGCACAAGTCTGGCGTACCAAACAGGCATCAAACCAACCACAGCGACGCTTACGGCCAGTCGTAGTTCCAAATTCATGTCCACGCTCACCCAGCTGTTGGCCATCATCGTCATCAAGTTCCGTTGGAAAAGGACCTTCCCCGACGCGCGTTGTGTAGGCCTTGGTGATCCCCAGAACATAGTCGATTGCACCGGGCCCAATGCCAGTACCAGTTGAGGCTTGGCCTGCAATCACATTTGATGAAGTAACAAAAGGGTAAGTTCCAAAATCAATATCCAATAGTGCGCCCTGTGCACCTTCAAACAAAATCCGTTTACCCGCACGGCGTTTTTCATTCAAAACTTTCCAGACAGGCGAAGCATACGGCAAAATTTGAGCAGCTACTTTACGCAGCGAGTCCAGCAAAGCCACACGGTTAACAGGACCAAGCCCCAAACCCTTGCGCAAGGGATTATGATGCAGTAGCGCACGGTCAATCCGCAGCTCTAGCGTAGCTTCGTCAGCAAGGTCAGCAACGCGGATAACGCGACGACCCACTTTATCTTCGTAGCATGGGCCTATACCCCGTCCAGTTGTGCCAATTTTTGCGATAGAGACCTGACCTTCACGCGCACGGTCCAATTCACCATGATAAGGCATAATTAGAGGTGTATTTTCTGCAATTATCAGGTTCTCCGGGTTTATAATAATCCCTTGCTCGCGAATACCTGCAATCTCTTCGATTAAATGCCAAGGATCCAAAACAACACCGTTGCCAATCACTGAAAGCTTTCCACCACGCACTACGCCAGATGGAAGAGCATGTAGCTTATAGACCTCGCCACCGATCACAAGAGTATGCCCAGCGTTGTGTCCACCTTGGAAACGCGCAATCACATCAGCACGTTCAGAAAGCCAATCGACAATTTTTCCTTTACCTTCATCACCCCATTGGGTGCCTACAACAACAACGTTGGCCATTCCGGATCCTCTTTTTATCGGATGAACGGTTGCCGTATAACGGGGATGTCACCTGGGGGGAACTGCAAACTTGAAGATGGTTATTTTTCCATACAATCTGAAACCCTAGTCAGAACTCAACCCAATCAAATACGTAAAGAGATTCGTCTTTTAATTTAAAAAAGTTATTATTGAACAGGATTTTAGACAAGTTTTGGTACTAATATGCGCTTAACTTGATTCTGAATGGTCCAATACTTAGGTTTGCACTTGGCAAACGTGAGAACCTTTCGTAGACACCACTTCGACTGAACCGGGAAATTTGCATGCAAAACGTCGTATTGATCATTCACCTGCTACTGGCTGTTTCGCTAATTGGCCTCGTTCTTTTACAACGCTCTGAAGGCGGCGGCTTGGGCGTAGGCGGTGGCGGTGGCGGAGCAATGAGCGGGCGTGCGGCAGCAACAGCCCTTACAAAATTAACTTGGGTTTTAGCGGTTGCCTTCATATGTACTTCCATTGGTTTAACAATAATCGAAGCTAAAAAGGCTTCAGGCGGTTCCGTACTAGATCAGCTCGTCCCGAGTACAACGCAGTCGCCACCAGCAGATACTGGTAGCTTACTGCCTCCTTCTTCCGTAGACGCAGATCCTTTGCTGCCAGTCGCTGATTAAGCAAAATGTTGCGGCTGAAAAGAATTTAGATACTTTATATTGATCTACACATTGTAGAATCAACGTCACGATGATAAAGATTTAACCCCGTAGTGAGGAAGAATTTTCTTGCCAAAATTCGCAGCACGGGGATCCCTAAATTATGGCGCGATACATTTTTATTACTGGTGGTGTAGTTTCTTCACTTGGAAAAGGCCTGGCCTCTGCGGCCTTGGGAGCTTTACTTCAAGCGCGTGGTTATTCCGTCCGTCTTCGCAAGCTGGATCCGTACCTCAACGTTGATCCTGGAACGATGTCTCCCTTTGAGCATGGCGAAGTTTTCGTAACGGACGACGGTGCAGAAACAGATCTTGATTTGGGCCATTATGAGCGCTTCACAGGCGTAGCTGCGCGTATGACCGATTCAGTGTCATCTGGTCGTATTTATTCGACCGTTTTAGAAAAAGAACGCCGTGGCGATTATCTAGGCAAAACCATTCAAGTGGTTCCGCATGTCACAAACGAAATCAAGGAATTTCTTAAAGTCGGCGACAACGAAGTTGATTTTATGCTATGTGAAATTGGCGGTACGGTTGGTGATATTGAAGGCCTTCCATTTTTTGAAGCCATTCGCCAATTTGCCCATGACAAGCCGCGTGGCGAATGCATTTTCATGCATCTCACTCTATTGCCTTATCTATCTGCGAGCGGGGAATTGAAAACAAAACCAACGCAACACAGCGTGAAGGAACTACAATCTATCGGTATTGCGCCAGATATTTTAGTGTGTCGCTCTGAACACCCGATACCCGAAAAAGAGCGTGAAAAAATTGCTCTGTTTTGTAACGTCCGCAAAGAGGCGGTTGTTGCAGCATACGATTTGAAGTCCATCTATGAGGCACCTTTAGCGTATCACGACCAAGGGCTAGATCAAGCAGTGCTTGATGCGTTTGACATTGCACCCACCCCAAAACCAGAGCTACGTAAATGGGTTGATGTCCAAGACCGTGTCACAAACCCTGAGGGTGAGGTAAACGTAGCCATAGTTGGAAAATACACTCAGCTGGAAGATGCGTATAAATCAATCAAAGAGGCTTTAACCCATGGCGGCATGTCAAACCGTGTTAAGGTTAATGTTAAATGGGTCGATGCCGAAGTTTTCGATAACGAGGATGCAGGTCCATATTTAGAAGGGTTCCACGCTATCTTGGTCCCAGGTGGATTTGGCGAACGAGGCACTGAAGGCAAAATCAAAGCGGCGCAATTTGCTAGGGAACGCAAAATTCCCTATCTTGGCATCTGTCTCGGGATGCAAATGGCTGTAATCGAGGCTGCACGAAACCTAACTGAGGTCACCGACGCAGGTTCAGAAGAATTCGATTATGAGACAGGCGGCAAGCGCTTTACACCCGTCGTTTACCACCTCAAAGAATGGGTTCAGGGCAATCATAAAATAAGTCGCAAAGAAACTGACAACAAAGGTGGTACGATGCGCCTTGGAGCCTACAATGCTCAGCTTGCTGAGGGATCTTTGGTTGCAAAAATTTATGGCACTTCTACAATCGAGGAACGTCATCGTCACCGTTACGAAGTTGACGCCAAGTTCATTGAGCAATTGGAAGCGAAAGGTCTGATTTTTTCCGGCATGTCGCCAGATGGTCGCTTGCCTGAGATCGTTGAGCTTAGAGACCACCCATGGTTTATTGGCGTTCAGTTTCATCCTGAATTAAAATCAAAGCCATTCGAACCACATCCATTGTTCCGCGACTTTGTCCGCGCTGCAAAGGAAATGAGCCGTTTGGTATAATTTATTATAGGAGATGGGTTTAGTGGCTAAAGGATACTGGATTGCACACAATCAGGTTAAAGACGCCGCGGCCTATGAGGCGTACAAAATAGCGGCTGCACCCGCTCTTCGAGCTTACGGCGCACAATTTTTGGTCCGAGCCGGCCGTAGAAAAACTCCCGAGGGCACCCTTCACCCACGCACAATTGTGATTGAGTTTCCAAGCTACCAGGCTGCTCAGGACTGCTATAGTAGCGCTGAATATCAGCTTGCAAAGAAAATTCGCCTACCTTTGGCAAATAGTGATTTGACGATTGTAGAGGGCTATGACACCTAAACGTCTTGACCTGAACAAATTCAGCGATGACCACTCCAGACAACTACGAGGTACTATGTTTTCCAAGATATTCTCTCGCGTTATTAACGCCACAGATCAGGACAATGGTTATGAAGCAAAGCTTGCACTGGCCGCTCTCATGGTTCGAATTGCACGCTCCGATGACGACTATTCAGAGCGGGAAACCCAGCGCATCGATTCTATTTTAGGTTTGAATTACAATCTTAGTCCAAAGGTAGCTGCAAATCTTCGCGCAGAAGCAGAGACCATAGAGGCCCAAGCTCCTGATACAGTGCGCTTCACTCGCGCAATTAAAGACGCGGTACCTTATGAAGATAGGTTTGAGGTCGTCAAAGCTCTTTGGCAAATTGTTCTCGCCGATGGTGAGCGGGATATCGAAGAGGATGCCTTGATGCGACTATTGGCCAGCCTTCTTGGCGTAAACGATCGCGACAGTGCCATTGCACGTCAGAAATCTTGACGGCGTGATTGCCCATCTTACCTATGTACTATTTTGCGTCAAACAGCGCCGCCCATATGCGGCTTTGGCAGGCATTTCAGGAATCGGTACCGGAAGCGCCTGAACTATCGTCTGCTGATAACGATTTGATAGCGGACTGGCTGAGCCCGGATCTGTTTTTTCCCAGACGTGTGGCCTGCCCTTTCGCGCTAAGCTTCACGGACATGTGAATTTAGTAGCAAGCCCAAACAATAATAATGAAGGCTGCCCTGATGGGTATTACAACTCTGTTATTCTAGCCAGATCTGGTAGTGCACCCCATCTGCCCAGCAATGACTTCATATTGGCTTTCAATGAACCGTTGTCACAATCCGGTTGGGCGGCACCGGCATCAGTGGGTATTGTCGGAAAGTCGCGACTGCAAACAGGCGGGCACGCCGCCTCAGCATTAGCCGTAAAACAGGGCCGAGCCGATGTTGCGGCAGTTGATGCATTAACTTGGCATTTCTTGTGCCGAGATTGGGATCAAGCAGACGCATTGCAGGTTGTCGCAAAAACACCCCCCACACCGACGTTGCCCTACATTACCGCCCGCACCCATAATCCCAAACCGCTACGCGATGCTCTAAACAAAGCGATTCTCGAATTATGTGCACAAGACCGCGAAACACTTCAAATTTTTAGCTTAATAAACATTTCCACCGATATTTATCCGCAATATCCACCCCCCCCACGCCATAATCTCGCTTTTAGATTGTATGAATTGTCTTAATATGGCCTACTCCTTTATGAAGTTTATAGGAAGAATCTGTGCTTGATCAAAATCCACCAGTGATTGAAATAAGAAATCTACACAAAGCTTATGGCAAGTTGGAGGTGCTTAGGGGTGTCGATATCACGGCTCACAGCGGTGATGTTATTGCCCTTATAGGCTCATCTGGTTCAGGAAAATCAACGCTTTTGCGGTGCTGCAACATGCTTGAGATTAGCCAACAAGGTTCAATCATATTCAAAGGCGAGCCAGTCAAGTGGGTGGGTTCGGGCAATAGGCGTAGGCCTGAAGATGCAGCACAAGTCACAAGATTACGTACGAATCTTTCCATGGTTTTTCAGCAGTTTAATCTCTGGGCGCATATGACCGTTTTACAAAATGTAATGGAAGCTCCAGTCACTGTACTCAAACAAGACAAAAATATCGTCGAGGCACGTGCACGCGCTTTGCTTGAAAAAGTTGGCATCAGCGAGAAAGCTGACGTTTTTCCAGCTCAACTATCGGGCGGTCAGCAGCAACGCGCTGCAATAGCACGCGCTCTTGCCATGGAGCCAAAAGCGCTACTGTTCGATGAACCGACATCGGCGTTAGATCCAGAGCTCGAGCAGGAAGTCATTCAAGTTATTAAAAACCTTGCAGCCGAAGGGCGTACAATGTTGATTGTGACCCATGACATGGCGATGGCTCGCGATGTAGCCGATCATGTTGTATTTCTGCATAATGGTGTCATAGAAGAACAAGGATCACCAAGTGCCATTTTTGGCATACCTAAATCACAAAGGCTACAGCAGTTTCTGGCTGCCGTATCCTAATATTACTCAGCCACTCATCTACGGGAGAAAACTATGAACAAGCTGATTTTGACTACCGCCGCATTTGCACTCACAGCAGGCATGTCATTTGCCGACACGGTCCGCATGGGCACGGAGGGCGCATACAAGCCATACAACTATATCAACGATGATGGTGAGCTAGATGGCTTTGAAA
>JAPKEA010000461.1 GCA_028822275.1 Planktomarina sp.
AGCCCCCCTTCAAGCGGGTGCACGGTCCACGCGCAGGGGCTTAAGAGTTGGGGTGCCAGATTCATTGAGACGGAGTTTTGTTTGGGGTGCTCAACTCATGGATTGCCCATCCCGCTGCACGGCCAACCCGCCGTGGAACAATGTCCGGGGGTAACTTGACCCAATCCTCAATTGTCATACCGCAGGACGCAAGATCGGGGACCGGGATCACGGGCCGTGCGCCTCGGACCTTGGGGCTTTAGTGTTGGGGGCGTAGAGCCATTGGACTGGGGTTTTGTAGGCCCCTCCATCTCTATTCACGCATCAATTTCAAGCTAAACTGTGTCGCTGCTCTCGCCGAGTGGCATCAATTATTGAGCGCATAGATTTAGGATGTGCCAGCAATCTGATACTTGTTCTCATGTGTTTGATAGCTGTTTATTCGATTAAGTGGGTCGTATAACACCAATAGTAGCCGCCAGCTGTCAACGACAGGATGAATGAAATGTGGGAAGAACGATTTGCGCAGGAGGGATATCTGTTCGGAACCGAACCAGTCCCATTTCTACTAAAATACGATAATTATTTTCTCAAGGGTCAGTCGGTCTTGTCGATTGCTGAAGGCGAAGGCCGCAATGGCGTGCATTTGGCTAAAAAGGGCTTGAGTGTGATGGGTGTTGAATTTGCCCCCTCGGCAGTTTCAAAGGCAAACAAACTGGCCGCGCTGAATAAAGTGGATGTTGCCTTTGTCCAATCAGACTTGTTTGAATGGAACTGGCCGCAAAATACCTTTGATATTACCCTGGGTTTGTTTTTTCAGTTTGTTGGTCCAGTTAAACGCAATGTTCTTTGGCGCAAGATGCTGGATGCAACTTGCCCTGGTGGGCTGGTCGCGATCCACGGATATACGCCCAAACAACTACAATTTGGAACGGGTGGGCCCCCACATGTGGAAAACATGTACACAAGCGCAAGTTTTGATGCGGTCTTCCATGATTGTGATACGCTAGTCAGTGAGGAATATGAGGCCAAGCAGCAGTCTGGATCTGCACACGTTGGGATGTCTGCGCTGATTGACTTCATCGCACGCAAGCCGTTTTAGCCTCCATTTTCTATGTTGCTTGATATTTGGATTTTTGTAGCCCCATCTCCCACAGCCAGCCCCTGATATGCTAAAGGCGCAACATGGGCTGGGTGTGGGGTTTTGGACTGTGTAACTTAGCCACTCATGAACTTATTCGGATCTACAACTTGCTCGCTCTTCCAAAGCAATATACGTGGCAAAAGACCATTTAGAAGGAAAATTTAAATGAAATATTCCATTGATTCAAAGAAGAAAGTTTTAGTTACGGGGGCCACTGGTTTCATTGCTGGCTGGCTGATTAAAAAACTAGTTGAAGCGGGCGTCTGTGTCCATGCCGCTGTTCGCGACCCAGAAAATGAGCAGAAAGTAGCACATTTAAAACAGCTATCAGAAGATGGACCCGGCACCGTCGTACTTTTCAAAGCAGATCTGCTCGAGACGGGTAGCTATACCCAGTCAATGAAAGGCTGCACTACAGTGTTTCATACGGCATCCCCATTTATTACTAAATTTGATGATGCCCAAAAAGATTTAATAGAACCTGCACTTTTAGGTACTGAAAATGTTTTGTTTACTGCAAGTGCGATTGCTTCCGTAAAGCGAGTTGTTTTGACTAGTTCTGTAGCAGCAATCTATGGTGATACTGTTGAGTGTGCGAGCATACCTAACGGCATTCTGACTGAAAATGAATGGAATGTAACCTCATCTGTCAAGCACCAACCATATTCTTACTCAAAAGTCTTAGCAGAACGAGCCGCTTGGAAAATCTCGGAAGGGCAGGATAAGTGGTCTCTAGTTGTGATCAATCCAGCATTTGTAATTGGGCCATCCGTCTCTGGTTATTCCACCTCTGCAACCCACGATATTTTGCGCCAATTAAGTGATGGGACGCTCAAAGCTGGCGCCCCTCCTTTTGAAGTTGGGGTTGTAGATGTAAGGGATGTTGCAGAAGCTCATCTTCGTGCCGCATATATCAAGAAAGCAGAAGGTCGACATATTGTTTTTAACGAATCGAAGTCATTTGTTAACCTCGCTGGCTTTTTAACCGAAAAATATGGCAAAGATTTCCCACTTCCAAAGAAAGAGCTTCCCAAATGGATGCTGTGGTTGGTTGGTCCGATCGTCGATAAAACCTTCTCAAGGAAGATGATATCACTCAATATGGGTCATAAATGGCGTGCTGATAATGGTAAGAGCATCGAAAAACTGGGAATGACGTACAGTTCGCTGAAAGCATCTACGGAAGAAATGTTCCAGCAGATGATTGATCAAGGTCAAATCGTCAAAAAATAGTCTGAGATGCATGCGGTCAAACTGCGTCCAACCTATCCCCCAGCCCCCATTCACCCCTGTCGGCCGTCTGGTCTGCTAAAGGCGCAACAGAGGCTGGGTGTGGTGTTAGGTTAGCTGTGAGGGGGGGGTAGGAAACGTCATCTCTACTCACATATCAATTTAAAGCTAAACCGAGCCGCTGCTCTCG
>JAPKEA010000462.1 GCA_028822275.1 Planktomarina sp.
CATATAAAGCGGCCTGTTTGGGATACTTAGAAAATCCAATAGAATGGCATCGGTGGCAGTACAAAAATACTCACGATTTTGTGCATGCGCTGTCGAAGACCATATAAATTGACAAGCAGTAATGGATGCAATTGTGATAAAACTTAAAAAATTCATTTTATATTAGGTCTCTGCTAATTCTGCTAATTGGTATGCTGTGCGTCTAGCTTTACCACGAATAGTGGTCCCATTTGGTACTTTTTTCAACCATCCAGCGTCCTCAATAATCTTTACTAATTTTGATGCTGTAGACTTATCTCTAATATTGTTTGGTCCGTTTTGTATAATGTCACTCAAAAGAAGATATCCATCTTTGTTGTTTTTTATAATCCACTTACGCAACTCTTCAGCCATTTGGAGCTCACGAGACACAATAGCTATATCTACAAGTCGTTTTGCTTCATTCAGGTAAAACCGCGCCAGCTCTATGGCTTGTTCCATTTCAGTCCGCTCAACTAAAACCCCATGGAAGTCTTTCCAAAGCGTCAAGACGCCAGCTAGCCTTGCTGCTTGCTCAGCAGATTTTGACGCTGTTCCCGTAATACCTTCATAATCTCCACCTTTGGCCTGTAGCAACTCAACTTCATCTGCAAACGTAATCAAAACGCTTTCAGCTTCTGTAGACAAACCTAGCCTCCTCAGCTGAAGCTCATTTGTTTTTTCATCTACTGGGAGTGGATTGTTTAGTATGTTCTTCTGACAAATTTCGAATGCCAGAATACACTTTTTATCAAAAACTGATTTTGCGTACTCACGCGTTCCAATTGTACTCTCCGGTTGAGCAATTAGAAATCGTGCTAGAAAGCCAGTATCAACTGCGAGAGGATCAGCTAGTAGCGCATGGGCCACCGTTGGCTGGACCATAAGATGAGCTGCCAGTCTTCGGTTGTGCAGTGTATATGAACCGTCTCCCTGACGTGTGCGACGAATAGGATTGCCACCCCACAAATCATTCAATGCAGCTAAAGTTTTCTGCTTGTTGTCTGAATTCATACCGTAGCCACCAAGAAACTGCCCTCCCTCATCTGAAAAGATGCCAAGTGCTGGCTGCCCCTCTTTGAACATCCGTGTCAGCCCCTCATAAGTAGGTTCTGACGCAATCCTATCAGTTGATGGTGGAACATTGGGCTCTGGCCCTAGCAACTCCAGTTTTTGCTCTGCTTCCTGACGAGAGATCGCTTTAGTAGGTTTTTTAAGTTTTGCCATAATGCCATTGCGAAGCGTTGACCAAATTGCGTGATCATTTAAGTGCTTTTGAAACGCAATTTCGGACCCTAATGCCTGTTCTTTCTCGAATTCTCTGATTCCTGAGATGAATGGCCCATCACAGGTGGATTTCCGCTCTCCTGATTTTGCGACGGTTAGAACATATAAAGAGAGCGGTTTGGGGCCAGCTAATGATTGCACATCTGCGAACCCTTGCAGCACTAGAGACGCGGTGGAGAGTGCCGAAGCCGCACAAATGGCAACTGGTGCCTGTGTAAACCGGTGCACTGCCGTTACTATATGCTCAAGTGGCCCTAATGCTTCGATCGGATAACGCCCAGCTGGTGGAAATTTCCGTACGAGCGGTGTTGGAGTTTCCGAAACCTTGGAGCGAACAATATTGGGCCCTGTATTCAGGTTGGAATGAAGTCTTGCGATAGCACTCAAGTCAGCCCCATTTTGTTGGGCGTAATGGCAAACAGTTTTAAATGTAGCTTTACCATCTTGCGCAACTTGATCCCATTTAGCTGGGTCGACAGACGGGTCGTGGTTTTGTCCAGTAGCTGACCAATTTAACCATAAAGTGCGATATTGTTCACCAAGCGACTTGAGGCCCATTGTCACTATAACCCACGTGTTATAGTCCAGCGTGCTCGGTATATATGACAATATTTCCTGCACTTCCTCGACCGAGGGACTGTCATTTCCAATACTTCTGTTTTGAGTTCCTGACTGCTTTACCGCAGCATGTTGCGTAAAACTTTCTTGAACCAAAAGGTGAGATATACTGCTGTGAAATTTTTGCCAATTGGCTGCATCAATGAGTGGTAAGTTTTCTATATGCCCGGTGAAGGGCGACCAAGGTGTTGTACCATCCCACGAGTAAGGGCGCTTTGTATCGGGATGGATGGCGGCCGCCACCAGTTGTTGGCCACTTGCTAAAACTTCGATAGCCTCAGTCTTCTTTGTAGGCGCTTCACCAGTCGGCTGTACTGGCAAAGTGATTTTTGAGTTTATGGCTGTGCTTCGATATAAGAGCGCAATTTTTGGAGCTTGACCAACCCTCGCAAAAGTTGGTCCTAACTCTTGAAAAGCAGCCTGTGTTATTTCAGCCGAAATTTTTGGATCATAGACATCAATATCAATAGCAACGAGACCATTTCCAGTCTTGATCCCGACGCCGTTCGTTTGTGTGAATTGATCTGGGCTAAACTCTTTGCTGGTCCAATCTTTAATTTTTATCGCCTTACTCATTGGTTCTAATGGACAAGGTGAAAAGCCGTTTAGTATTAG
>JAPKEA010000054.1 GCA_028822275.1 Planktomarina sp.
ATCAACCTCTAGTACACGTTGGATGACGAACATAACGTCGGCACGACCTGCGTCGTATTCATCGAACACTATTGCTGTTGGATTGCGGAGTGCCCAAGGTAAAATACCCTCCTGAAAGTCGGTAACTTGCTTACCATCTTTAAGCTTAATTGCATCTTTACCAATAAGGTCAATGCGACTAATATGACTATCCAGGTTTACCCTGACTGTGGGCCAATTAAGACGGGTTGCAACTTGTTCAATGTGAGTTGATTTTCCGGTCCCGTGGTAGCCTTGTATCATAACCCTGCAATTGTGTGAAAAACCTGCAAGGATTGCGAGTGTAGTATCGGAATCAAATTTATAAGTGCTGTCAAACTCAGGAACGCGTGATGTGCGATCGGCGAAGCCTTTCACAACCATATCAGTGTCAATTCCAAAGACCTCACGTACTGAAATATTTTCAGTCGGGTGTGTATCAATATCCAAGCTTCGGTCAGTCATTCTCTTTTCCTTTTAACCCGTCAGTTCCGCTCGGGCATGTGGTGCAACATAATGCGACCAGGGGCAAGGGAAAGAGGAAATTGCAATGAGTATGTAAAAAAGCCTATGGACCTTATTTTTGCTATTTTAAAGGGGTTGCGAGCTTACTTGAAGCTACGGCTTTCTTTGATTTGATCCCAAGCCCAAACAACTTCGCTAAGCTGCTCTTCTTGGCTGCGATCGCCGCCATTCATATCTGGATGCAGTACTTTAATTAGAGCTTTATAAGATTTCCTTATTTCAGCTTTTGTCCAGTGATCTTTAGCTTCAAGTACATCCAATGCCCGCCGCTCGGAGGAGGGTAGCTTGCGAGTTGCACCCGTTATAGATTTTCCAGGGTTCTGCGTCGCGTTTGCACCCAAAACTTGATGTGGATCGTCAACGCCAAGACGGGCCCATGCGCGTTGTTCTTCACTGTTTTTAAGTGGCTTCGTTTCGCGTTCCCAAACTCTGTCACTTGCCATTTGTTTCTGGAGTTCCTCTTCTGAGGATCCATCAAAGAAGTTCCACTTCAGATTATATTCTCGAACATGGTCTTTGCAGAACCAAAAATAGTCGTCCAAAATATCTGGCGATTTTGGCGCGCGATACTTTGCAGCTTCAACGCAACCTGAGTGTTCACACTTTCGAGTTGATGTCTCAAAAGCACCCGACATCCCTCGTCGACCCCGTGGGTTTCGTTTCTTCGCAGAAGAAACAGACATATCAAACCCAAAGGGATCATCTTTATTCATCTTAATCACCTTTCCGACTCGGCTGTGAGAGTTTACGGATGAATGAGAAAGTTAAAAGGGGCCTAGATGAAAAAACTTAAAAGAACTTCAGATTGTATTGAAAAATCTTTGCAAGATGCCTTCAAGCCAGTGCATTTGACAGTTTTAGACGTATCTGAAAGCCACCGTGGTCACTCTGGATTTCAAGAAGGCGGTGAAAGTCACTTTGATGTGGCTATTACCGCATCTCATTTCGCTGGCATGAACCGGGTTGCTCAGCACCGTGCTGTACACGGTGCCCTAGGCGCCGAACTTATAAAAACGATACACGCTTTGGCTTTAACAATCCGTAGTTCGTAAATTTAAGATTTAAAATCAATCTGGTCTTAAAGGCCAAGCTTTTCGGTAACAATCTTGTTAACTACCTGTGGATTAGCTTTGCCACCCATTGATTTGATGACTTGTCCTACAAACCAACCGGCCAGCTTAGCATTAAGCTTAGCTTTTTCGACCTGTGCAGGGTTGTCGTTGATTATCTTAACAACGGCTGCTTCTATGGCACTGGTATCAGTAACCTGCTTCATACCTAGGCTTTCGACGATTTCAGCTGGTACGCCGCCTTTGGCGTAAACTATCTCAAACAAATCTTTAGCAATTTTGCCTGAAATCTCATTTTTTGTGATCAAATCAATAATTCCACCTAATTGATCTGGAGAGACTGGGCAGTTTTCTATTGTGGCGCCGTCGCGCTTCATGCGTCCAAATAATTCATTAATTACCCAATTTGCAGCAACTTTACCATCACGGCCTCTAGCAACTTTCTCAAAATAGCCTGCATTTTGAGTCTCAGCGGTCAACACGCTGGCGTCATAATTTGAGAGGCCAAATTCTGAAATAAAACGAGATTTTTTTGCGTCTGGAAGTTCCGGTAATTTGGATGCTAGATCATCCACCCACTCTTGTTCAATTTCCAAAGGTAACAAATCAGGGCAAGGAAAATAACGATAGTCGTGCGCTTCCTCTTTTGATCGCATGGATCGAGTTTCATTTTTGTCTGCGTCATATAAGCGAGTTTCTTGATTAACGCTTCCACCATCTTCCAAAATTGCGATCTGTCGCCGCGCTTCAAAATCTATGGCAGCTTGCATGAAACGCATCGAGTTCATATTTTTGATTTCGCAGCGAGTACCTAAGTAATCAAAATCTTGTGTTTTTTGATATTTCTCATAAGCGCCTGGGCGGCAAACCGAAACATTCACATCGGCTCGCAAGCTACCATTTTGCATGTTTCCGTCGCAGGTTCCCAAGTATTGCATGATTTGGCGAAGTTTAGTCACATAAGCTGCCGCCTCCTGTGGCCCCCGAATGTCTGGGCGGCTTACAATTTCCATTAGGGCAACACCTGTTCTATTTAGATCTACAAAGGAGTTGTTAGGATCCATATCGTGAACTGATTTTCCGGCATCCTGCTCGAGGTGAATGCGCTCAATACGCACAAGCCGTGCAGTGCCATCACCTAATTCCACAAAAACTTCACCTTCGCCCACAATGGGGTGATAAAGCTGGCTAATCTGATAGCCTTGCGGAAGGTCTGGATAGAAGTAGTTTTTGCGATCGAAGGCTGACATCAAATTTATATCCGCTTTTAAGCCTAACCCAGTGCGAACTGCTTGGGCTACACATTCTTGGTTGATCACAGGCAACATGCCGGGCATGCCTGCATCAACAAAGGCTACATTCGAATTTGGCTCTGCGCCAAAGGTCGTTGACGCACCCGAAAACAGTTTCGCATTTGAGCTAACCTGCGCATGGACTTCCAGGCCAATGACCAATTCCCAATCAAATTTTGCCCCAGCGATTACTTTTGGTTTTGGTACCTCGAGAGTTTGGTCTAGCATAGCGGAGTCCTGAATAATCTATTTGTTTGGAATGGTTCTACGAGGAATGGGACAGAGGAACAAGATACAGCCTTGCATTGCTTCGCATTAAAGCCCACCGCCCTGCCAATCAAACCAGAAGCGATGCGTTACGCCGTCGTTGTGATAGGTTATGCGTCTAGTAATCTTTGCACCATCTCTGACGTATCCCGTGAGAGATTTGGTTTGTCGGCGATGCTTTGAAGGGCTGCTTTCATCATTGATTGTCGCGAAGGATCATAGCGTTTCCATGTTTCAAAAACGGTCGTCATGCGGGCGCAGAGTTGTGGGTTTAAATCGTCTAACGCTATCAATTGATCCGCCACCAAAGTGTAGGCTGACCCATCCGAGTTGTGAAATGCGGCGGGGCTCATCGCCAAGGTACCAATCAAAGCACGGAACCTATTTGGGTTTTTCATCGTGAAGTCTGTATGCTCGAGTAATTTTTGGGTCACTTTCACGGCATGGGCGGGGTTGCAGGCAGAGACTTGCAGGCTGAACCATTTGTCGATCACCAATCGTTCATGTTCCCACTGCGTGTAAAACTCTCGGAGAGCCTTGCCGCCTTTTCCAACCTTTACAAGATTGCTCAGTGCAGGAAGTTGAAGGGTCATGTTTTCTGCACTGTCAAACTGTGAAAGCGCACATGACCCTTTATCCAAGTAGCTGATGTAACTCAGTGCAAGATTCGCTAAGGCGCGATGCCCACAATCTAATGAATTGGGTGAGTAATCACCTTTAACTTGGTGTTTTTTATATATATTATACAGATAACCGCCTGCGGTGATAGCAAAGGTATAACTTAGGTCTTTAATAGCGGCATGAATGGCAACAGGGTCTGGTAAATGCCCTTGATCTGCCAAGCCCTGAGCAATCTCATCCTGACTTGGCCAGGCGCAACATAGAGCTCTGAAGGCCGGATCTAACGTCTCATTGCCCAAAATATTCATTATAGCTTGTAGGAATGAGGTCTCGGGTGCAGTGCCGTTAGTTATCATGCGTACTAGCGTTTCACGTCCCAAAATCCGAGCACTTTCATAGCGGTTAAACATGTCTGTATCATGGGACAATAGAACTAGCCTTTCGGCGTCCGGTGTCTCACGCGTCAGTATTACAGGTGCGGAAAAACCACGAAGAAGTGATGGTATAGGTTTCGATGCAAATCCTTCAATCCGAAAGCTTTGTTTGGCTTGATTAAGAGTGAAGATTTGTGTCGGGTATACCTCTTTTCCGTCTTCATCCAGAAAGCCCAACGCGATAGGAATAACCATAGGTAGTTTGGCTGACTGACCTGGTGTGTCTGGGATCGTTTGAGTGAAAGTTATTTCGTAACAGCCAGCCAGATAACTATCTTCCACGGTGACGCGAGGAGTTCCGGCTTGACTGTACCATAATTTAAACTGACTGAAATCCTCCCCGGTCGTATCCGTGAAGACCTGCAACCAGTCTTCAATAGTGCAGGCTTGTCCATCGTGGCGGTCAAAGTACAAGTCCAGTGCCATCTTGTAGGCATCATCTCCTACGAGAGTTTTCATCATGCGGATCAGCTCAGCGCCTTTTTCATAGACTGTGGCCGTATAAAAATTATTGATTTCGACGAAGCTTTCGGGACGGACAGGGTGGGAGAGTGGGCCATTGTCTTCTCTAAACTGGCGCCCACGGAGTGCTTCTACATCTGCGATCCTGCATACATCGGCTCCGCGTATGTCGGCGCTGAATTGCTGGTCGCGGAAAACGGTAAGGCCCTCTTTGAGGCTTAGCTGGAACCAGTCTCTGCAGGTGATGCGGTTTCCGGTCCAGTTATGGAAATATTCATGTGCAATTATTGCTTCAATGCGTTCGAAATTCGCATCCACAGATGTTTCTGGACTGGCGAGTACAGCCGAGGAGTTGAAAATATTGAGACCTTTGTTTTCCATAGCCCCCATGTTGAAGTCATCTACAGCCACGATATTGAATACGCTAAGGTCATACTCACGACCATAGACCTCCTCATCCCATGTCATACTGGTTTTAAGGGATTGCATTGCGAAGTCACATTTAGTGCGGTCCCCATCCCTTACGTAGATATTGAGATCGACAGGTTTGCCAGATGCTGTTTTAAATTTGTCAGAGAAAACTTCAAATTCTCCGCTGACCAATGCGAATAGATAGGCAGGCTTTGGCCATGGATCTTGCCAACGTGTAACGATCCCCTGTTGCCCTAAAGGTTCTCCATTGGATAGAGCGTGTGTAAGATCAGTTTCAATCGCCACATCGAAGGGTGCCAGGACATCTGGCCTGTCAGGATAAAATGTTATGCGGCGAAAGCCCTCTGCTTCGCATTGCGTACAAAATATGCCATTGGACATATAAAGTCCCGATAATGCACTGTTTGAGCTTGGATTGATTTCAACTTCTGCTTGCCATGTAAATGCGTCGGATGGGACGTCACAAGTCAACCCTTGGGGCGTCACCTCAGGTGTGACAGCCGCGCCGTCAATCATGGCAGAAATTAAAGTCAGCTCTTCGCCATGCAAAAAGAATTCTGTCGCTGGGCTTTCTGGATTTTTCTGAAATTTAATGGTTGAGCGGACACGTGTGGCTGTTGGGTGTAACACGAACTCCAGTGTCACATGATTAACTAAAAACGCAGGAGGTTGGTAGCGTGAGAGGTAAATAGTCTGATCGTCTTGCGATGTCATGAGGAAGCTCCGAGCAAATTTTTCCTGTTCGTACTCTTCTAAGCGCTGATTTGAAATGATTGGGTACAATATAATTTTAGTTTTTTGTATTTTATGAAACGTTTTTTTTAAAATTGGTATTTAACTATTACCAATTCGACTTGCCTGTTGAGGGTGTGGAAGTTATTTAAACATCTCTGAGGGGTTGTTGTTAAAGGCTCCCAAATCTTATGGAGTTTCTTAAAATGTCCCAACGAACCGAAGTTGCCGGCCTTTCTGTTGCCAATGAATTGTTTGAATTTGTCGAAAACAAAGCTCTAGCTGGACTGGACGTAAGGCCTGATCAATTTTGGAGGGGGTTGGCGGAGCTTGCACATGACTTAGGTCCGAAAAATAGGTCACTTGTTGCAAAACGTACATCAATACAGGCCAAAATTGACAACTGGCACATAGAGCGACGTGGTCAAGGTCATGACGCAGTGGCTTATAAAGCGTTTCTCAAAGAAATCGGTTATCTTGTTTCTGATCCTGAGGACTTTGAGATTACTACTGAAAACGTCGATCCTGAAATTGCATCTATTCCAGGGCCACAATTGGTCGTTCCGATCATGAATGCACGGTACGCGTTAAATGCGGCAAACGCTCGTTGGGGTAGCCTTTATGACGCCCTTTATGGAACTGATGTGATGGGAGATCTTCCCGCTGATAGTGGTTACGATGCAGCACGCGGGGCACGGGTTATTATTTGGGCTAAATCTTATTTGGATAAAGTAGTCCCTTTGGCGCAAGGCTCACATGCGGATGTGACCGGGTATTCTATCGTAGATAATTCTTTAGTTCCCGCCTTAGCGGATGTGGAGCAATATGTCGGCATGAATGTGTCTTCTGGTGGTGCATTGTCTGAGGTTGTCTTGCAAAAAAATGGCCTGCATATTGCTATTCAAATTGATGTATCTGGCGATATTGGTGCGGGCGATAAGGCCCATATGGACGATATTTTTTTGGAAAGTGCAGTTTCTGTGATCATGGACTGTGAAGACAGTGTTGCAGCCGTTGATGCGCCGGACAAAGTTCTCGCTTACACAAACTGGCTGGGCCTAATGCGAGGGGATCTGTGTGAGAGTGTTCAAAAGGGTGGAAAAGTTTTTGAACGTGTTTTGAACGCTGATAAGATCTGCTTTAAAGCTGGAAAACAAGTTAGCCTTAAAGGCCGCGCTTTGATGCTTGTACGCAACGTTGGGCATTTGATGACCAATCCTGCTGTTATTGACCGTGATGGTCATGAGATTGGCGAAGGTTTACTGGATGCTCTTTGCACCACCATGCTTGCAATGCACGATTTAAACCGCGACGGTGGCAACTCACTTCATGGCTCAGTGTATGTTGTAAAACCCAAAATGCATGGCCCAGTTGAAGTCGCCTTTGCTGATGAGATTTTCTCGTCGGTTGAGCGAATTTTGGGATTGCCACAAAATACTGTGAAACTTGGCATCATGGACGAAGAACGTCGCACGAGTGTAAATCTCAAATCCTGCATACATGCAGCTAAAGCGCGTGTTGCGTTTATCAACACTGGGTTTTTGGACCGTACGGGTGATGAAATCCATACCTCAATGGAAGCTGGCCCTATGATTCCGAAGGGTCAAATGAAGATGACACCTTGGATTAACTCTTATGAGGATCGTAACGTTGACATCGGCCTTGCCTGTGGCCTGCAAGGAAAAGCGCAGATTGGTAAAGGCATGTGGGCAATGCCCGATTTGATGGGCGATATGCTCGCCCAAAAAATTGGTCACCCAAAATCTGGTGCAACGTGCGCTTGGGTTCCCAGCCCGACAGCGGCGACCTTGCATGCCACGCACTATCACGAGGTTGATGTAATTTCGGTTCAAGATGGTCTCCGCGCCAAAGGTGCAAGGGGCAGCTTAGATGACTTGCTCACATTGCCGCTCGCACAGGGAACTAATTGGGCGCCAGATGAATTGGCACAAGAGTTGGAAAACAATGCTCAGGGTATTCTTGGGTACGTCGTCCGCTGGGTCGATCAAGGCGTTGGCTGTTCTAAAGTTCCAGACATTCATAATGTTGGTTTGATGGAAGACCGTGCGACGTGTCGGATTTCATCGCAAGCGTTGGCAAACTGGTTGCATCATGGCGTGGTTGATCCCGAAACGGTCATGGCGGCGATGAAGAAAATGGCTGCTGTGGTTGATGGACAAAACGCGGGTGATGCTGAGTATATTGCGATGGCGCCAAACTTTGATGGTATCGCCTTTAAAGCTGCTTGTGATTTGGTTTTTAAAGGCCGTTTGCAACCATCTGGCTACACTGAGCCCGTCTTGCATGATCGTCGCCTTGAGTTAAAAGCATCGCAGCGTTAACACATTCTTAGAATTATCATGTAAAACATTGCGAAATTATTTTATAATATGAGGGAGATATTGATGGCTGAAATTTCTTTGCGCAAAGCAAAAGTTATTATCCGAAGTTCGTTGAAAAGAGGTGCAGAGCTCGGGTTGAAGCCGCTTTCTGTTGTCGTTTTAGATGCAGGCGGTCATGTGATTTCATTTGAACGTGAAGATGGTGCTGCGCCGGGGCGTTTCGCCATTGCAAATGGCAAGGCTTACGGCAGTATAATGTTGGGGATGGCTGGTACTGCACAAATGGCTCGTGCTGAACAGCAGGCCTACTTCATGGAAGCTATAAATGGCGTCTTTGGAGGTCAGGTTGTCCCCGTGCCCGGGGGCGTTCTTGTTAGGGATAAAAAAGGCCAAGTCATTGGAGCGGTAGGTGTCACGGGCGATAGTTCTGACAACGATTTAATTATTGCTCTTGCAGGTATTGAATCAGCGGGTCTTAGTGGTGAAGGTTGATTAAATTTTCCGATACGAAACAAAAAAAGTCCCTCTGCGAGTTGATATCGAGTTTTTTTTCGTTTTGGGGCTTAAAAAAACTGGTGAACTCATACCGGTGCGGTTTATAATTTTTATGAATTTATAGTCTGAAAGAGGCAATATGCCCCGTCCCGTTATTGGCATCATAGGCAATCATTATCTTATTAACGACGAATACCTTGTACATGCTGCTGGCGATATGACTGCTTTTGCCGTCCATGAGGTATGTAATGCTTTGCCTTTGGTTGTACCTCCAAACAAAGATCTTGCGCCAATTGATGACTTAATGGATGTCTGTGATGGTTTTATATTTACAGGTGGCCGACCGAATATTCATCCCAAAGAGTATGGCGAAACTCTTACGGATGCACATGGTGATCTGGACGAATTACGAGACGCTTTAGCTCTTCCTTTACTTCGTGCTTTGATCAGACGTGGACAGCCATACCTTGCGATTTGTCGAGGCTTCCAAGAGATGAATGTCGCGATGGGAGGGAGTCTGCACCCAGAAATACGAGACTTACCTGGCCGAGATAATCACCGCATGCCCCCGGATGGAACAATTGCTGAAAAATTTGCGCTACGTCATGATGTGAAGCTCACGCCAGGTGGTATTTTTTCCCAGGTTTTTGGGTCTGATGTGGTGCGTACAAACACATTGCACGGGCAGGGGATACGCGAGCCTGGTTCTCAAATTGTTGTTGATGGCGTAGCACCTGACGGAACACCAGAGGCTATTTATGTACGTAATTCTAAGGGTTTTGGTCTTGGCGTTCAATGGCATCCTGAATATTGCGCCAGCACGGATCCTGTGTCTCGGCCTCTATTTGGTGCGTTTGGAGAAGCTGTTCGAACATGGCATGCAGCAAAACCGTGAGAGCATATTCATAATTGACCACCTGAGATTTCTAGGGCCTGTCCATCAAAACTTTCTGAGCCCGAGCTACACATCCATAATGCAGCAGATGCCACTTCTTGCGAAGTTATTAAACGACCATGTGGGTTTAGGTTTACCATCATTGCTCTGGCTTCATCATGAGTAACTTGCGCTCTTTCTGAAATACTAGCGATATTTTTTGCTATGATATCCGTATCCACATAACCAGGGCAAATCGCATTGAACGTAACTGGGAATTTAGCGTGATCTGCAGACAGCGACCTGATCATACCAATCACCCCGTGTTTTGATGCACTATAGGCATGTGCACCCTTTAGGCCGCGCACACCAGCTATGGAAGAAATAGCAATAATGCGTCCCCAGTCTTTCATGTCCATGTGGTGTAGAGATTCTCTGATCGTCAAATAAGCGCCATCAAGGTTGATTGCCATAATTTTACGCCAAAATTCAAAGGAGGAATTTTGTATGTTTTGACCCTCAGCTATTCCAGCGTTTGCAATGCAAATATCGATACCTCCAAATTGATCGGCAATGTGCTTCATACCGGTTACAACTGACGCTTCATCAGCCACGTCCATTTTAACAGATATTCCTCCAAAAGACTTACATGCTTCGTTCAGCAATTCTTCTCGTCTTCCGGTGATCGCGACATGGCAGCCTTGCATGGCTAAAACTTTTGCAATTGCTAAGCCAATTCCTGTTCCACCGCCTGTTACGACAGCTTTTTTCCCCGTGAGTGCCACTTTTTTTCCCTTGCGTATAATGTCCACAAATCATACCCGTTTTTTTCTTGATTAGGCCAGCCTAGATTGGTTGCGCAATATTGTTGCGGACGTTAGGTCTGTTTACGTAATAGAATTCCCAAGGGTGAGGCGCTGCGTCATGAAAGGACTAAAATTGTGAAAATAGGTACACTCAAAGAAATTTTTGAGGGTGAACAGCGTGTTGCCCTAACACCCGAAAGTGCTGCACAGCTTCAAAAGCTGGGCCATATATGTTTTATTGAAAAGAATGCAGGTCTCGCCGCTGGATTCTCAAACGACGACTATAAGGCAGTTGGTGTTACGATCAAACCCACTGCGGCAGCTCTCACAAAAGAATGTGATGTTATTACGAAGGTACGCCCACCAACTATGGTGGAAATTAAGAGGCTAGAT
>JAPKEA010000055.1 GCA_028822275.1 Planktomarina sp.
TTCGGAACAAATTGCGGAAAATCAACACTGGAAAGCCCCGGTTGTCGGTTCACCGTTCGTCAAAAAATATCTCTGTTCAGGTGATTGACGATATTCAAGGTATAACCTTGGCATCAGCGTCAACACTGGAAAAAGATTTGGGATTTGTTGGCAAAAACAACGTTGATGCCGCAGCAAAGGTGGGTTCCGCAATTGCAGAACGTGCAAAAAAAGCTGGTGTCGAAGTCGTACTCTTCGATCGTGGTGGCTTTCTTTTTCACGGGAAGGTGAAGGCTTTAGCAGAAGCCGCCCGAGAAGGTGGTTTGAAATTTTAAGATCAGTGTAGGTGGGCTTTCTTGCTTGCCTCGATGGTGCCGCGGTCATTGATCGACGGACATCGTAGACATAGGGTGCTAAGTGCCCGCAATTCAGGAGGCCACAATGGCTGAAAGAAATAACCAACGGGGGAATCGTCGCGATCGCGAGGAAACTCCAGAATTTGCAGATCGATTGGTCGCGATCAACCGTGTGTCGAAGACAGTTAAAGGTGGCAAGCGTTTTGGCTTTGCTGCTTTGGTGGTTGTTGGTGATCAAAAAGGTCGCGTAGGCTTTGGTAAGGGTAAAGCGAAAGAGGTGCCTGAAGCGATCCGTAAGGCCACGGAACAAGCCAAGCGCCAAATGATACGCGTTCCGTTGCGTGAGGGTCGTACGTTACACCACGATATGGAAGGCCGTCATGGCGCTGGTAAAGTTGTGATGCGTTCAGCACCACAAGGTACCGGTATCATCGCTGGAGGTCCAATGCGTGCTGTCTTTGAAATGCTTGGCTTGCAAGACGTTGTTGCTAAATCTTTGGGCTCACAAAACCCATACAACATGATCCGCGCAACAATGAATGGCCTGCAAAAAGAAAGTAGCCCGCGCATGGTAGCGCAACGCCGTGGTAAGAAGGTTGCAGACATCCTGAACAAGGGTGATGTGCCAGCTGCCCCAGCAGAACCCGCAGAAGCTTAAGGAGTGGACCAATGGCTAAAACGATAGTTGTAAAACAAATCGGTTCACCGATACGCCGACCGGCCAAGCAGCGTCAAACGCTAATAGGGCTGGGTCTGAATAAAATGCACCGGACACGTGAACTAGAAGATACTCCATCGGTGCGTGGCATGGTAAATAAGATCTCGCACATGGTTCAGATTATCGAAGAAAAAGGATGACCTAATATTGGGTCACCGTGATAGATTATTTTAAACCCGCCCAGGACAGGCGGGTTTTTTATATGGAAAACGTTAAAATTTTAAAAACGTGCTGAGACTAATCACCGTTTAATGGTAACGAAAAAAATAAATAAATTGGTGAATTATAACAAATCTAACATTATGGCTGGTGCATTGGTGGATTTAAGGCCCATGTATGGCGCTGATGAAGTCGCTTGTTGACGTAGTGGTAGCGGGCTAAAGTAATGCTACTGATATAAATTAGAAAAGCGGCTAATAGCTTTACACTTGATCCTAAAGCCGCACCCATCTATACGCCGCTAATGAGTGGAAAACCGCTCGATAGAATCAATCAAAGCCGAGGTTGACCCGCTTACGCTTCAGGGGTCATATCCGGCAAAGGAGAAGCGATATGAGACTTAATGAACTGCGTGACAATCCAGGCGCTACAAAAACTAAAAAACGCATTGCTCGCGGCCCAGGTTCGGGAAAAGGTAAGACTGCTGGTCGTGGTATAAAAGGTCAGAAATCCCGTTCGGGTGTCGCTATCAAGGGTTACGAGGGTGGCCAAATGCCATTGTACCAACGCTTGCCTAAGCGTGGCTTCAACAATCCGAACCGCAAAGCATTCGCAGTTGTGAATTTGGGTCTCATCCAAAAGTTCATCGATGACGGTAAGTTAAATGGTGACATCACTGAAGATAGTCTGATTGCTTCAGGACTTGTGCGTCGTAAGCTTGACGGTGTGCGTGTGTTAGCTAAAGGTGCATTCACGGCAAAAGTATCTATCACTGTGACCGGCGCCTCAGGGGCAGCGAAAGCTGCGGTTGAAGCAGCTGGTGGTTCACTTTCAGTCATACCTGCGGTAGCAGCGGTAGAATAAGAGGTTGTTAGCAGCGATTAGACTGCTTACATAGCTATAAGTTTTCCAAGCGCCGCCATCGGGGAACCTGATTGGCGGTGAACTTGTTTAGGGAGTTCTCAAATGGCATCTGCCGCCGAACAAATGGCCGCGAATTTAAGCTGGGGTACACTGGGTAAAGCTACCGAGTTGCGCCACCGTATTTTATTCAGTGTTGGCCTATTGATAGTTTATCGGATCGGTACTTATATCCCGGTCCCGGGTATCGACGCAATTGCACTCAAGGAGTTCATGGATCAAGCAGCCTCCGGGATCGGCGGCGTTTTATCGATGTTCACAGGTGGAGCTTTAGCACGTATGGGTATTTTTGCCTTAGGCATCATGCCCTATATCTCTGCGTCTATCATTGTTCAGCTTCTTGGCGCTATGTGGGAGCCATTAAAGCAATTGAAAAAAGAGGGTGAAGCGGGCCGCAAAAAGATCAATCAATACACACGTTATGGTACTGTCCTGTTGGCGACTTTCCAGGCTTATGGGCTCGCCGCAAGCTTGCAGGCGGGTGATCTTGTTTCTGATCCTGGGTTCTTCTTCATCGCCAGTTGTGTAATCACTCTGGTTGGTGGCACGATGTTTTTAATGTGGTTGGGAGAGCAGATCACCGCTCGTGGGATTGGCAATGGTATTTCACTTATCATTTTTGTTGGCATTATCGCCGAGCTTCCTGCTGCATTTGGTCAGTTTTTCACACAGGGTCGATCTGGTGCTATTGGCACTGGTACGATGTTGGCGGTTTTGGTAATGTTGATAGCGACGCTTGGATTTGTCGTATTTATGGAACGCAGCCTGCGTAAAATTCATATTCAATACCCTCGTCGTCAAGTTGGAATGAAAACCTATGACGGTGGATCAAGCCATCTTCCAATTAAAGTAAATCCAGCAGGCGTTATTCCTGCGATTTTTGCTTCCGCCTTGCTACTTCTACCAACAACACTTTCAACTTTTTCGGGAGGTCAGTCAGGCCCGGTTATGTCAACAGTGTTGGCGTACTTTGGGCCAGGCCAGCCGGCATATCTCATCTTCTTTACGGCAATGATCGTATTCTTCACGTATTTTTACACTCGGGAAGTTTCTTTTAAAACTGACGAAGTCGCGGATAACCTGAAAAACCAAAATGGGTTTGTACCAGGAATTCGACCGGGTGCGAAAACAGCTGAATACCTTGATTACGTTGTCACTCGTATTTTGGTTCTGGGTTCTGGCTACTTGGCGCTCGTTTGCCTCTTGCCAGAAGTTCTAAGAAGCCAGTTCTCAATAACAGCTTATTTTGGTGGAACATCAATTTTGATTATTGTTTCTGTTGGGATGGACACTATTCAGCAAGTGCAATCACATCTGTTGGCGCACCAATATGACGGCCTGCTTGAAAAATCGCAGCTACGTGGAAAACGTCGTAGCAAAAAAGGTGGGGTGACACGCCAATGAATATCATTTTGCTTGGACCTCCTGGTGCCGGTAAAGGAACACAGGCCAAAATGTTGGTCGATGGTCATAATATGATACAACTTTCGACAGGTGATATGCTTCGTGCTGCTAAAACATCTGGGACTGAGATGGGCAACAAAGTCGCCGCTGTAATGGATGCAGGAAATCTTGTAACTGATGAGATTGTAATTGGACTTATAGCCGAACAACTCGATAGTGACGCAGCGGGAGGTTTTATTTTTGACGGTTTCCCGCGGACCTTGGCCCAAGCTGACGCTTTGGGAGCATTATTAGCCTCAAAAGGTGCGAATTTAGATCATGTGATTGAAATGCAAGTAGACGATGCAGCTTTGGTCAGTCGGATTACGGCCCGTTCAACATGTGGTTCATGTGAAGAGGGTTATAACGATCTATCAAAACCAATACCGGCAAACGGAACTTGTGTGAAATGTGGCGGCACTGAATTCAAGCGTCGGGCTGATGATAACGAAAATAGTCTGAAAACAAGACTAATGGCTTACTATAAAGAAACGTCTCCGTTGATTGGTTATTACTACGCGAAAGAGATGCTGACTTCCGTAGACGGTTTAGCAGAAATTGATGAAGTACAATCATCTATTGCAAATGTATTAGCTTAGCCACTTGACGTTCAGGGGAAACCCTCATAATTCAACCTCTCTCTTATAGAGAATCAAAAGGTCCAATATTTTGGATCATATTACCTTAATCGCAGACTGGAAGGCTTTGGCCTCTTGACTGTACCTGTGAAAAAAGGTTCCGGATCTACGGAACCGCAGTTTAAAAAGGAATATGCCTTGGCTCGTATTGCCGGCGTAAATATCCCGACCCATAAACGGGTCCCGATCGCCCTAACTTATATTACTGGAATTGGCCTAACATCGGCTAAAGAAATCTGTACTAGCGTTAAAATCGATGAAACACGTCGTGTAAACGAACTGAGCGATACGGAAGTTATTTCTATTCGTGAACACATCGACGCGACATATACCGTTGAAGGTGACCTGCGTCGTGATGTTCAAATGAACATCAAGCGCTTGATGGATCTTGGTTGCTACCGAGGACTACGCCATCGCCGCAATTTGCCAGTTCGTGGTCAGCGGACTCATACCAATGCGCGTACGCGTAAGGGGCCAAGCAAAGCAATAGCTGGCAAGAAGAAGTAGGGGCAGATAAATGGCACGTGATAAAAAAGCGCCTAAGCGCAAAGAGCGAAAAAATATTGCAACCGGTGTGGCGCATGTTAACAGCTCCTTTAATAATACGAAGATCTTGATCTCCGATGTGCAGGGCAATGCTATCGCATGGTCTTCTTCAGGTACGTGTGGATTTAAAGGTTCACGGAAATCTACACCGTATGCCGCACAGATGGCTGCTGAAGATGCAGGCAAGAAAGCGCAGGACCATGGTGTAAAAACTTTGGAAGTAGAAGTACAGGGTCCAGGGTCGGGCCGCGAGAGCGCGTTGCGCGCTTTAGCTGCACTTGGTTTAAACATCACCTCTATCCGTGACGTAACGCCAATGCCACATAACGGATGTCGCCCACCAAAGCGCCGCCGCGTATAAATTCTATTATCTTTGGACGCATAGTAATGCCTGAGTGTCCGAAGGTTGTTTTTTTCCCTCGAGCGTCTTTGTTTTTATGGACATGGAGCAAAGACAAGAATGGAGGACCGCATGATCCATAAGAATTGGGCAGAGCTGATTAAACCAATGCAGCTTGAGGCAAAGCCGGGTAATGATCCTAGCCGCCAAGCAACATTAATTGCAGAACCACTTGAGCGTGGCTTCGGGCTTACACTTGGCAACGCATTGCGCCGCATACTAATGTCATCGCTGCAAGGAGCGGCGATTACGAGTGTACAAATTGATAATGTATTGCATGAATTCTCCAGCGTTGCTGGTGTACGTGAGGATGTAACAGACATTGTTTTGAATCTCAAAGGTGTTTCGGTCCGTATGGAAGTCGAAGGTTCCAAGAGGTTGACTGTTCAGGCTAAAGGCCCGGGCATTGTAACTGCTGGGAATATAGTTGAATCCGCTGGGATTGAAGTGCTTAATAAAGAGCATGTATTGTGCCACCTCGACGAGGGTGCCGAATTATTCATGGAACTGACTGTGAGTGTTGGCAAAGGTTACGTTGCCGCTGATAAAAACCGCCCTGAAGATGCCCCTATTGGTTTGATCCCAATCGATGCAATATTCTCTCCAGTTACGAAAGTAAGCTATGACGTTCAGCCTACACGCGAAGGGCAAGTGCTGGATTACGATAAATTGACGATGAAAATCGAAACAGACGGTTCATTGACACCAGACGATGCCTTAGCTTACGCCGCGCGGATCTTGCAAGATCAACTCTCGATCTTCGTGAACTTCGATGAGCCAGAAAGTGCAAATGACGCATCTGAGGATGATGGGCTTGAGTTCAACCCACTTCTTCTTAAGAAAGTAGATGAGCTGGAACTGTCTGTACGTTCTGCAAATTGCCTCAAAAATGACAATATTGTCTATATTGGTGACCTGATTCAGAAAACTGAAGCTGAAATGCTCCGTACTCCGAACTTTGGTCGAAAATCTTTGAATGAGATTAAAGAGGTCCTGTCAGGTATGGGCTTGCATCTCGGCATGGACGTTGAGGATTGGCCACCTGACAATATTGAAGATTTAGCAAAAAAGCTTGAAGATAATTTCTAAATGGTTGGCGGGGAAACCCGCCTTCCATACGGCTGGGCAATAACGCCCCAATAGGGAGGGGTTCACTCGCATGGATCCCCAGACAAAGCAAAATGTAAACGGAGAAACGATATGCGCCACGCACGAGGCTACCGCCGCCTAAATAGAACACATGAGCATCGGAAAGCGATGTTTGCTAATATGGCTGGCTCTTTAATTGAACATGAACAGATTAAAACAACATTGCCTAAGGCAAAAGAATTAAAGTCCATAATAGAAAAGCTGATCACACTTGGCAAACGTGGTGATGAACATGCACGTCGTCAAGCAATGAGCCGTTTGAAGCAGCACATGTTTGTAACAAAATTATTTGATGTCCTGGGCCCGCGCTACGCGGAGCGTCAAGGAGGCTATGTTCGCGTAATGAAGGCTGGTTTTCGTTACGGTGACATGGCGCCAATGGCGATCATTGAATTTGTAGACCGTGATGTTGCCGCAAAAGGTTCTGCTGACAAAGCGCGCTTGGAGCCCGCTAGCGAATAAGCTGCACATAAGCAGTATTTTTAAAAGAGCCCTGCCTTTGGTAGGGCTTTTACTATTGGTGGGGTGATTTGCACTGGCAGTGAGTTTTCTTTTCGATGTCCTTTGCTTAAGATAGTTAATGATGATGGATTTATTCGATAGCTCTGGTTCCACAAGCCCCTTTCCAGATTTGGCACAACGGCCATTGGCTGACATACTGCGACCAAAAATCTTATCTGACGTTATTGGCCAGCGCCAGATTCTGGGATCAAACGGGCCTTTGTCTACAATGCTGGATTCGGGTGTTTTAGGTTCGACTGTTTTTTGGGGACCGCCCGGGGTAGGTAAAACAACTATTGCGCGTTTGTTAGCACAAGAAACTGACTTATATTTCGTGCAAATAAGCGCAATTTTTAGTGGTATCCCGGAACTCCGGCGGGTCTTTGAATCTGCTAGAATACGCAGAGATAATGGGCAGGGGACCCTCTTGTTTATAGACGAGATCCACAGGTTTAACAAAGCTCAGCAGGATAGCTTTCTACCGTTTATGGAAGATGGCACAATAGTCCTTATTGGTGCTACCACACAAAACCCCTCGTTTGAATTAAATGCTGCTGTTTTATCGCGATCTCAGGTTATGGTTCTTGAGCGATTAAATATAGACGATTTGGAACTTTTGGCCCAGAGGGCGGAGGCCGAGATCAAACAATCACTCCCCTTAGAGCCAGCAGCGCGTGCTAATCTTTTAGAGATGGCAGATGGTGATGGTCGTAGCTTGCTGAACCTTGCAGAACAGGTCTTTGCTTGGAAGTTGAACGCGCCTCTTAATCAGCAAGAGCTCTCCAAGAGGCTCATGAAACGTGCTGCTATTTATGACAAATCTGGCGATGCGCATTATAATTTGATTTCAGCATTGCATAAATCTGTTCGAGGCTCAGACCCTGATGCTGCTTTGTATTGGTTTGCGCGCATGTTAACGGGTGGTGAAGACCCTCGGTATTTGGCGCGGAGAATTACTAGGATGGCTGTCGAAGACATAGGATTGGCTGATCCAAAAGCTCAGGAGATATGTCTGCAATCTTGGCAGACATATGAGAGACTTGGCAGCCCAGAAGGCGAGTTAGCGCTTGCGCAGGCGGTGACGTATCTTGCTTTGGCGCCAAAATCTAATGCGGCTTATGTTGCGTTTAAGGCTGCTATGCAGGGCGCTAAAAGCACTGGCTCGCAGCCGCCTCCAAAACATATCTTGAACGCCCCAACTGAGTTGATGAAGGGCCAAGGCTACGGAACAGGCTATGCCTACGATCATGATGCCGAAGATGGGTTTTCAGGCCAGAATTATTTCCCTGATAACATGGAGCGTCCTAGATATTATGTGCCGGTTGAGCGCGGCTTTGAGCGCGATTTAGGTAAAAGACTAGAATATTTTGAGAAGCTGCGCAAACGTCGTGACGGTTGACAATGCTTCGCTGGCGGCACATTGCAAGCTCATGCTAACGACAACGATACAAGTGGCCTTAGGAGGGGCAATTGGTGCTGCTCTAAGGTTTTTGACTGGGGTTGGTATTTTGCGTTTTGTGGGCTCAAGTTTTCCAGTGGCCATATTAGGAATAAATGTTCTGGGTTCGCTATTAATGGGTATGTTTGTTGTATTTGCGGCACACCGAGGGCTTACGCAACTCAACCCATTTGTACTGACGGGTCTTCTTGGCGGGTTTACGACGTTTTCCGCTTTTTCACTTGAGGCGGTTAGTCTGTTTGAGCGCGGTGTCTTTGGGCTTGCCGTGCTTTATGTGAGCTTGTCAGTCGGGTTATCGATAGGCGGTCTAGTTTTGGGTCTGATTATTGCGCGAGGGATTTGGGCATGAGCCGAGTACAACTTTTGGAAGTCGCCGAGGGGGATGGTGATCAACGTTTAGATCGTTGGTTTCGGCGAATGTTTCCACAAGTGCAGCAGGGACAAATTGAAAAGATGTGCCGTAAGGGCGATATTCGCGTGAATGGTGGTAGGGTGAAGTCGAATTCACGCTTAGAGTCTGGGCAAACCGTCCGGGTTCCTCCACTTCCCGATACGCCGGCGCCTGCGATCGTTGATAAGAAAATTAGTGATGCAGATGAGAAAATGATACAATCTTGTGTCATTTACCGTGATGAGCAGATTATTGTGCTTAACAAGCCTGCTGGTCTGCCTGTGCAAGGTGGAAGCAAGCAACATCGGCATGTGGATGGGTTTACGCCAGCACTGCGGTTTGGAAATGATGAAAATCCAAGGTTGGTGCATCGGTTGGATAAAGATACCTCAGGCGTTTTAATTCTTGGTCGAACACGCCAAATTACTGCGGCTCTAGCAGAGGCTTTCCGCCACCAGGAGACTCGTAAAATATATTGGGCCGTTGTTGCTGGTGTTCCGCATCCAAAGATGGGTACGATTAAATATGGCCTAGTAAAGGCCGCTGGTCACGGCAAAGGTGGAGAAGGTGAGAAGATGCACTGTGTCCACCCGCGAGAGGTCGCCGAAACCTATGGGGCCAAGCGTGCCACTACTGATTACGCAGTGCTCGCGCCTTTGGGCAGCCGTGCATCATGGGTAGCACTGGTTCCTATAACTGGTCGTACGCATCAGTTGCGCGCGCACATGGCTGAAATGGGACACCCAATTGTAGGTGACGGTAAGTATGGTGGATCTGCTCAAGAAAACCTTGGCAGCGGTTGGGGCTCACAGCTTGGAGGCGATATTAGCAAAAAGTTGCATCTTCATGCTCGGCATTTAAGGCTAGAACATCCTGTCACTAAGGCAATATTGTCGTTTACTGCACCTTTGCCTGAGCACATGCAGCGGACCTGGGACCAGATGGAGTGGGACATAAGAGATGTGGAGCTTGATCCTTTCGAGGGGGATGAATGACTGCGCCACGCACACTGATATTGTTTGATGTTGATGGCACGCTGATAGACAGCCAAGCACATATCTTGAAGGCTATGGGGTTTGCGTTTTCGGCACAAAACCTAGCTCTGCCAAGCCGTGAAGAAATCTTGTCGATTGTTGGATTGTCCTTGTTTGAGGCCTTTGGCCAATTGTGCCCTTACGCGGATGAGGCGCAGCGCGCCGACTTGGTGACGTCTTATAAAGACGGTTTTTTCACCCTGCGCCAGACCACGGCACCTTCACCCCTTTATCCAGGGGCTTTGGCGTGCTTGGACCTGTTGCAGGGCGTTGAGCCCTTTGTGCTGGGGATCGCCACCGGAAAATCGCGACGCGGTTTGGAGCATGTGTTGTCCAACCCTGATCTTGCAGGTCGCTTTGCGACGGAGCAAGTGGCAGACAACCATCCGTCCAAGCCGCACCCAGCCATGGTCCTGCAGGCTATGGCGGAAACTGGGGCCTCCCGCGGCGTCATGATTGGCGACACTTCTTTTGATATGAAAATGGGACGTGCTGCCGGCTTGAAGACCATTGGAGTGACCTGGGGCTACCACGCCGCCAGTGTTGTTGGTGAAAATGCCGACCGGGTGATTGATCATTTTGATTGCCTCTTACCAGAAATCCAGTCTCTATGGAATGACCTATGAGCGATTGGGCTGCCAAACGATTTTGGAGCGCCGTGGTCACCGAGCGCCGCGAAGGTGAATATGTCATCTTGCTGGATGGCCGGTTAGTCATAACCCCGGCCAAAGCAATTTTGTCGGTCCCAACCCAAGCCATGGCTGAAGCTATTGCCGCGGAATGGGATGCGCAGAGTGATAAGATTGATCCCAGAACTATGCCAACGACCCGTTCTGCCAATGCTGCTATTGATAAGGTAACGCTGCAGAGGTCAGAAGTTGCAGCTTTGATCGCAGCCTATGGTGAAGATGATTTTCTGTGCTATCGTGCCCCAGGACCACAGGAACTTATCGAGCGACAAAAGCAGGCTTGGGATCCACTTTTGGCTTGGGCGACT
>JAPKEA010000463.1 GCA_028822275.1 Planktomarina sp.
CTTCAAAAATCCCTGGTTTCCGGTACCTTTTTCGGCCTTGCTTCAATTGCTCTATACCATGCCTTTGCAATTGGCCCCGTAAGACTGGTGTCACCAATCGTCGGCTCTTTCCCGATAATGTCTATAGGTCTTTCACTTTGGTCAGGCCAACCCCTCGAGCTTTTGCAAATATTAGCCGTCTTAATTGTAGTTGGAGGTATCACGCTGGTCGCCAAAGGAGAAAATACAACAACTGCCGAAAAGCACCTGATCGCAATATTATGGGCTGTATCTGCCGCTTTCGCTTTTTTTATTAGCTTTGCCTACGGCCAAAGTGCCACAGCTGACGGCGCAGAATTACCCATCATTTGGCTTTCTCGCCTGGCAGCTATGTTCATAATTTGCGTGATAACTCTGCTTTTCAGAGCTTCCTTACGCCCCAAGTTATCACAAATTCCACTGCTTTCCGTGATGGGGCTGCTTGATGGTGTTGCACTAGCGGTCGTTCTTTATGCAGGAACGCAAGCTTTTGCTGCCTTCGCCACCGTCACAGCCTCAATTTTTGGCCTGATTACCATCATCCTTGCATGGGCATTTCTTGGCGAGAAAATGACAAATTTACAATGGTTGGGCGTAGGTATGGTTTTTAGCGCGATAGCCTATTTGGCATTATAAACGCCCAGACTATGAACTATATTCCTTCTAGCAAAAATACTTCACCCAAAGGTTAGTAAATTTGCATTTGTCCAAAAGTAATAGGTTAACAACTACCTTTTTACTGGGATCATCGTTCCCTGCAAGATCGCTATTTTTTCATTACCATCAAAAATATCAGCGCGAACTATGACCAATCGCTTACCAGATTTTTCAACAGTACCCACAGCGCGCAATGGCCCAGTCCGTCCCGGCGCCAGAAGGTTGATTTTCATCTCAGAAGTCAAAACTTCATATTCGGGAGCCATGATTGACAAAGCAGCGTAGCCCGCGGCACTGTCCCCAAGCGCAAATGTAAGTGCCGCATGCGCAAATCCATGCTGCTGCTTGCTGCCCACTAAAATTGGAGCAGTAATTTCAACCCGGCCGCGCTCCACAGAGGTAAGTTTTGCCTCAAAAGTTTGCATCATAGTTTGGCTGTCAAAACTATCAGAAACTCGGCTCATCATTGTTCTCGCTCCATTGGCAACACATGACTACCCTGCCCTGTAAGCACGGCGAATGCTTGGCGCTGCATCACTTTTGATAACACCCGAGAATCACTGCGCAATCCCCCAGTAAAAGTTCCAAATGCAGGTAAAATCACACGTTTATCATCATACAGGAAACATGGACGGGAAATTGTCCTCTTAGATAATTTAACAAACGTTTTAGGATGATAATGACCAGAGACTTCTGCTTGTGCTCCGTCCAATGCAATATGGCGGAAAGCCAGTGGACCATCGCAATATTCTGCAACATGAGATCCTGCAAATTCAACTGGCCCTGGATCGTGATTCCCTTCAATCCAGATCCATTCACGTCCTGCCTGCAATCGGCTCAACCAAAGCGCCTCATTGGAAGGCAAGGTTTTAGCAGCAGCCAGATCGTCAAAACTATCTCCCAAACAAATCACGATTGCAGGACCCAGTTCTATAATTTCAGATTCCAACCGCAATAATGTATCTGAAGTTTCATAGGGCGGCATTAATGTTCCAGACCTCCGCGCAATACGGCCAGATTTTCCCAGATGGAGATCAGAAACGCATAAAATGCGCCGGTGTGCCCACCAAAGCGCGCCCGAAGCACGTGCTGTTAGTTGGGCTCCATATAACGAAAACATATGTCCCTGATTCATTCCAAAGTCATCGTGTGTTTCCAGTCCATTTGGCAAAGAATTCAAATACTCACCTACCTGTTTCTATAACTCAATTCAATTTCATTCAGCCTAGAATATTTCATCAAACGCTCGGTTTCTTCTGCCAAAAGGCGTTCTTCTGCTTCACCTTTTACAGGAACCTTACCCACCTCCAAAAACATTGGTGCTGCGAAGGGACTTACGCGGGTCAAAATTACGTGATCAATGCGACCTTCAATTCGCTCTAACATCTCCTCAATTCGGCCAAAATCTACCAGTCCCTTCAATGCCTCTTCCCGTGTTATCTGTATCAAAACATGATCCGGGTCATACTTAAGCAAAGTATCGTACAAAATATCTGAGGAAAATGTAGCTTGCCTCCCTGACTTACGATTTCCTGGGTAATTACGTTCGATAAGACCAGCAATCACAGCGCTTGCTCGAAATGTACGCTTCATAACCGCATTGCCCAACAGCCATGTTTCCAGCCCGTCACGCAAACCCTCAGCTGCAAGCAAAGATGCCGGATCAAGGACGTCCTCGGTCCCCCACAGCATCAATGCGTAGTCAGTTGCGACAAAGCCCAACGGGCCTAATCCAGTATCTTCCATGCGTTTGGAAACAAGCAAACCCAGGGTCTGCATCGCATTACGGCCCGCAAAACCATAAATAACTGTGGTGAAGCGACCCTCATGAGGAAAGGTTTCCA
>JAPKEA010000464.1 GCA_028822275.1 Planktomarina sp.
CAATAGATGCTCCCACTTTCCAGCTAATATTTTAACCACAAATGATCAACGTTTTATCTTTATGCAGGCTTTCGATTGACCGCCTAAAATTAAAGCCGGCACAAAGGTACTCTCAGAGATGGCATTTTTGCTGTTCAAATGGCTACAGATCCAGAACGATCAGAAATCAAAAGGTGGATGATTTATTTATTGGAACACAACATTTGTACTAAATGCTCAGTGGACGCATCATTGCCTTCACCTGCGTCCTCCCCCATCAAAACAGGACCTAAAGCAGTTGCAAGCTCTTTGCCCAATTCAACACCCCATTGGTCAAAAGAATTTATATCCAGGATAACACCCTCAACAAATACCCTGTGTTCATAGAGTGCGATAATTTGGCCTAGGCAAGCAGGTGTCAGCTTGTCGTAAACTAATGTGGTTGATGGTCTGTTTCCCTTGAACACCCTGTGACGGGCTTGGCGTTCAAGTTCATCTCCCACAAAGCCTTTCAGGGATGCTATCTTGCGGGCGTCGTCAAGATTTCGTCCCACCATTAATGCTTGTGACTGTGCCAAGCAATTAGCCTGTAAAAGTCGATGCTGATGGCATAAGTCAGGCTCATGTCCCTGCTTGCCAACTAAAAATTCACAGGGAATTATTTGGGTACCCTGATGGATCAGTTGATAGAAAGCATGCTGTCCATTGGTTCCGGACGCCCCCCAAACCACCGGTGCTGTAGTAATTTCCACATCGCTCCCGTCGATTTTGACAGCCTTGCCATTTGACTCCATTTCTAGTTGCTGGAGATAAGCCGGCAACCTTTCCAGGCGCTGTTCGTACGGCAGCACAGCTCGCGTGGCGTGACCTCCTATTTGTGCGTGCCAAATACCAATTAGAGCGAGAATGATGCAAATGTTATCTCTATCGGGTGTCGCAATAAAGTGGTGATCCATTGATGCGGCGCCGTCTAAAAATGATAGCCAGTCATCACGACCAAGCGCTATAGCAAGACTAAGACCAATAGGTCCCCAAAGCGAGTAGCGTCCTCCAACCCAATCTTCAAAACTAAAGACACGGTTCGCACTAATTCCAAACTCAGCCGTCCTACCCATTGAGGAGCTTAAGGCTACAAAACTGTCTGCTGGGCGCGCAACCTTTTTGGCCATCCAGTCAAGTGCGGTTTGTGCATTAGTTAGCGTTTCAATAGTTATAAATGTCTTAGATGCCACGATTACGAGAGTTGTTGTGGGATTTAGACCTTCTAATACGTCATTGATATGCGCACCGTCGACATTACTTACGAAGTGACACTTGGGGCCGTTCGCATACGGACGCAGTGCCAAATAAGCCATAGATGGACCTAAATCAGACCCTCCTATACCTATATTTATAACGTCAGTATATCTTCCGCCCTCGCCTTGAATTTCACCATTCCTTACAGATTCTGCAAAATTTAACATTCGAAATCTTGTATCCAACACGGCTGGCATTACATCTTTGCCGTCCATTAAAATGGGACCCTTTTCTGCCCGTAACGCGGTATGTAAAACCGCTCGGTCTTCAGTAATATTAATTTTTTTTCCAGAAAACATGGCTTCGCGCTTTTCGTGAAAACTAGATTTTTTGATCAAGTCCAACAGGAGACCAAGTGTATTTTCATCAATATTTGTTTTAGAATAGTCAAAAAATAAACCATCTTTTTGAATAGAAAAGTTGTTGACGCGTTGTCGATCAATTAAAGATAATATACGGCGCGACTCTACATCTTTCCATTTTGACTTTAATTCTGAAAACATCATAAAAAGTTCCTATTTATCACACCAATGCACCGTAGCTTTAGGTAAAAATTGTGTGATTGGTGCAATGCTGATCGAAGAATTTTGAGCTTTCGCTAAAGCAGCTTTTTTGGTATTACCAGTAATCAAAATATGAGTATGCGAAGCTGTTAGTAGAGCCTTCGAACTCAAGCTAACTCTCGGTTCAAACTCATTTCCGACTGGATTTATTGCAACAACGGAAGGTGCACTACTTTTTTGCGCGGCTGCTAATTCCGCAGCACCCGGAAAAAGAGATGCCGTATGCATATCTGCTCCCATTCCCAACACCAATACATCAATCGGTAAGTATTGGTCTATACGCGTGGATAAAATCAACGCTCCTTCAGCAGGAGTAACACCGCTTTCATATAAGCCAACAAAATTAGCGTTTTTAGCTTTTTTAACCAACAAACACTTTTGAATGAGCCCTGTATTTGATTGAGGGCTTTCGGTTGGCACCCAACGCTCATCTGTTAAGGTCACTGAAATATGTGGCCAATTTAAATCCGTTGTACTTAGAATTTCAAAAAAAAATGCTGGGGTTGTCCCGCCTGGAACAGCCAAAGTAGCCCGCCCCTTTTGGGATAACACCTGATCCAATTCAGAAGCAACTCTAACCGCTAGAGAGCGCATTAAATCAGCTGTCTGTTTGTAAACTTTAATTTGCATTAAGTTATATCTCTCCAATGACGTCCATCTCTGTCCATCAA
>JAPKEA010000465.1 GCA_028822275.1 Planktomarina sp.
GAGGCGTATGAGATCCCCAAGCCTAAAGGCATGTGGTGGCGGACGTTCTACCGTCTTCAGACCGCCGCTCAGGCGGCGGAGAACCGTGCGGCAGATGACTTTATTATTGCTGCTGGGCGGTTGGTGAAGGGAGGGGTAATTCCTTAAGTGAAGCGACCGTTTCCTCAAAAAGTTTTATCCGATCACACAAAAGTTCAAAAAATTAAAACTTATTTTATATAAAATAGCATATTTTTACTCAAAATCCTATTTATGCTATTTTAAAATAACATAAATTGATAAATTTATGGGATAAAGTTATTATTGTGATATTTTTTAATATCATTACTTTAATCCTCAAGCATAGAGAGGATATAAAATGCCAATTATTAACATAGATACATTTGAACAAAGCAAAAAGGTTTTAAACCTCACCAATAAAGCAATAGCAGACGCCGCTAGAATTACCGAAACCACCGTGGGGAGAATAAAATACAATAAAAACCTTCAGGCTCGCTCGGTTGCGGAAATTGCAAAGACGCTTAAACTTACCACAGAACAGCTCACGTCACCTCCCGAGCCAACTTCAGGAAAGGGTTGGTTTACCAAGTTTGGGAGTGATTATCTATCTGGTGCCAGTATTATGTATAATGTTCCAGAAAATTGGATTGTTGAACATGCAGGGCTATTTTTTACATTGCTGGCTGAGCAGTCACTTGATCAACGCAATGAAAAAGCAAAGCAATGCCTTGCCGACTTTGAGGCGCTGGATCAGACACTTTTATTACGCGATAGATATTTCAATCCTGGCTCGGCATCAAATGATCATCTGGACGCAATCCATCGAGAACTCCAAGCAGTACAACGGAAAGACCTCTCCGCTCCGCAAGATGAAACTAGGCACCAAAATGCGCATTTCATTAATTTTCTTTGTGGGCTTGAAAGGACTACAACTGCAGATTTTGAAATGTACGATGCTGAGGAGTGGGACGCGGAGACCCAAACGTATATTGAACAGGGCGTTGATATTGAAAATTTATCCTATAATTTAGGGGTTTCGTTTGACGCAAAATGGAAACTTTTGCCAGATGCGGAAGATCCAGATCAAGACATTGCGCGCGCTATAATTGAAGAAAATTATATAATATCCAAAATTCCAAATAGGCTCAGATCTGCTGATCGCGCTGATGACTTAGTAAAGTGGGCTTTAAAATGGAAAGAAAATGCTATCAATGAATTATTGCCGGAGCATCCTGAGAAAGACGTAAATGACCGTAGAGTTTTAGCCAAATCCCTAGAGAAAACATATAGCCAAAGTATTTGGTCTTTGTTGTTCCACGCAGAGTCTGATCGACCTGATGACATAGCCAACTACCTAATTCAACAACATGAAGGGCGTGTGTCAGAGGGCAAACGTGAAGAGTTTGATCTTGAGGAGAGCTCCAATGCGTAAGCATATAAAAGAGTGTCGCAATATCTGTAACAGCGCGGGCCTTTCAGTCCTGGGTGTAGAATTTCGGGGAAAGCATTTAGCCATACTTTGCAGTGAGGGCCGAGTTTTTATGCCTTGCACCCCTAGCGACTTCAGGTGGCGCCACAAGGCTAAGTCAGTTGCCCGAAGAGTGGGCGCAGCCTACCAAGCCTGAGCACTAACTAAACTAAAAATATCCAAATTTTTATAACAAAAAAGGTCTGACCACGCTCAGTCCACAGGGAAGAATTGCGCGCACTAATGCCCACATAACTTAGAAAGGAAACGATAATGGACCTCTACAAAACTTATAAACTAATGAAGCAAAGAGCCCAGCGGCGCCACGACGATATAGTGAGCCAAGAGCTTTGTAAAACTGCACAGTCAATTTTTTATGTGGGTGGCAATGAAGAAGATATTTTAGCCAAAATTCAAAATATCATATCTCTTGAGACAGAGCTTCAGTTTGGGCTCAAATGTTATGGGCAAGAGATGCAGAGCGCAGTTGTATCTGGAGAGTATTCAATAAACCGCCCCTACGCTATCAGGCATCGATTTGACGAAAGTAACCATGAAGGTCTAATTTATGTGATGACATCGACATCGCGCTCAGGACAAGCCAAGCTAGGCGCAACTACGCAAAGCATGGACCAAAGGTTGAAGAGTTACCAATCCAAGTATCAATATGTCGTGCAGGCAGAAAAGTGGAAAAATGTCGCCAAACCTTTTGTACTAGAAAACAAGGTGGCACAAAAACTTAGTAAATACCGCGTGACAGGCAATACAACTGGGGACTCAATTGAATGGTACCACCTGTCATCAGAAAGGCTCTGGGAGGAAGTGGTGGAAACCTTATCACAAAGAAACGAATAGCGTATTGAGAGGGCATATGAGCAGTTTTATGAAGGCATTGGCCAGACGGTTGTTCGGTCGCTTATATTGGGTGCAGCACTCAGATAGATTAAGATATAAGGGCGCGTGGAGAAGTGGTGCCTTCCATGGACTTGGTCAGCTAGAATATGAAAATGGGACCACTTATCAAGGTAGTTTCAAGT
>JAPKEA010000056.1 GCA_028822275.1 Planktomarina sp.
AAATTTTCCAACAGTTTCATAAAAGTTGATATAAAAATCAGTCATTTCAAGCAAAAGTCCACCAAACTTTGGACTATATTTCGCTATTTCATAAAAAAAGTCACGCGAACAGATAACTTTATTTGTTACATCGAGGCCGACTAACATAATATTTTTTCCATAATGCAAAACGTGATTAGCAGCATGGGGATCGTGGTAAATATTTGCTTCAGCAAACGGGGTAATATTACCCCCCGCCCTTAGGCTTCCGCCCATGATCACCATTCTCTTTAAGTTGCTACAAAAATTGGGATCAAGGTCCATAGCAGCAGCGATATTTGTCAAAGGGCCTATTGGACATATGACCAATTCACCTTTGTGTTGCTGCGCCATTTCCACAAGGTATTCCGGTGCAGATTTATTAATAAGAGAACCTGGTGCTGGACGAACATGCAGAGCGCCCAATCCTTCAACCCCGTGTACGTTTGAACTAGGCGGAAACGGTGGCAAGACGCGAGGGCACTCGAGACCTTGTGATACGGGAATATCTAATCCCATTTGGTCAATAAGGTATAGAGCATTTCTCGACGCTTGAGTTATGGTTACGTTGCCAAATATCGTCGTCAACGCCAGTAAGTCAATTTCCGGCTCAGACCCAGCATAAAAGATGGCCATCGCATCATCGATGCCAGGATCAGTATCAATAATTAACTTCACGTTTGTCATCCAAAACTCACATTAAAAACAATAATTCAGATTTTTACTTACTGAACAGAAAATGCATCACATCGCCATCACGAACTGAATACGTTTTTCCTTCAGCACGCATTTTACCAGCTTCTTTCGCAGGAGTTTCTCCACCTAGTGATACAAAATCATCAAACGCTATGGTTTCAGCACGAATAAACCCTCGTTCGAAATCACCATGAATCACGCCAGCAGCTTGAGGGGCCAGCGTGTTGGCCCTAATCGTCCAAGCACGAGCCTCTTTCGGCCCAACTGTGAAAAATGTCTCTAAATCCAAAAGTTCGTAGCCGGCTCGGATTAAACGATCAAGTCCAGCTTCTGCCAGGCCCATCTCATTAAGAAACATTACTGCCTCCTCTGACTCAAGTTGGCTAATCTCTTCTTCTATCTGTGCCGAGATCACTACATGTGAGTTTCCCTGGTCTACAGCCATTTCAGCTACAGAAGTTGAATGAACATTGCCTTTAGCCGCATCTCCTTCACCTACGTTACAGACATATAGGATTGGCTTTGTGGTCAACAGTTGAAGCATTTGCCACTGCTTCTCATCTTCTACGTCCACTTTAACCGTACGGGCAGGTTTTCCTTGCTCGATTGCCTCCAATGCGGCGCGTAAAAGGCGTTCTTGCTGAACCGCTTCTTTATCGCCACCACGGACCTTACGAACAATATTAACTAGTCGTTTTTCAATACTTTCCATATCCGCCAGCATTAATTCTGTATCGATGGTGGCAGCGTCCTCCATAGGATCAATCCGGTCGTGCACATGTACCACATCATCGTCGTCAAAACACCTTACAACATGTGCAATAGCATCGGTCTCGCGAATGTTGGCAAGAAACTGGTTTCCAAGCCCCTCCCCTTTACTGGCACCTTTTACCAAGCCGGCAATATCGACAAAGGTCATACGTGCCGGAATGACATTCACTGAGCTCGCTATTTTAGCTAATTTATCAAGCCGCCCATCTGGCACATTCACTTCACCCACATTAGGTTCGATCGTGCAAAATGGGAAATTAGCTGCTTGAGCTGACGCTGTTTTTGTCAGCGCGTTAAACAACGTAGATTTGCCAACATTTGGCAAGCCAACAATACCCATTCTAAAACCCATAATACACTCCATAAATTGTGATATGCGCTCTTAACTGCGCCTACTTCTTAGGGCAAGTAAAACTGATCAAACACCCTGTTAAAAGGCGTATATTAACGACAATGATATTGTAAATTCAGAACAGGCTTTCTCCAGCCAAATATTCAGATTACCAAAAAATTTTAGTATATACGCCAGATACGTGTTTCACAGACCCAAATCTGAAGCTATACTTCAATTTTTATAGTATCGAACATGTCGCACCTTTACGACATGCCGAGGCAACTACAATCTACGGAGCAAATCATGACACGGATCGACGCAAAATTTGCTGAATTGAAAGCTGCCAATAAAAAAGCTTTTGTGGCTTATGTTATGGCTGGTGATCCAAACTATGATGCTTCTCTAGAAGTTGTTAAAGGACTGCCAAATTCTGGCGTAGACATAATAGAGCTTGGTCTGCCTTTTACAGACCCAATGGCTGACGGTCCAACCATTCAGCTGGCTGGGCAACGCGCCCTGGAGGCGGGCATGACCTTGAACAAAACACTACAAATGGTTAGTGAATTCAGGACTGGTGACAACACAACGCCTATTGTTTTAATGGGTTATTATAACCCTATCTATTCATGGGGTGTTGATCAGTTTTTAACTGATGCAAAAGATGCAGGAATTGATGGTATGATAATTGTAGACTTGCCTCCGGAGGAGGACGGCGAGCTATGCATTCCAGCCCAAAAAGCTGGGTTAGACTTTATTCGTCTGGCAACACCGACAACAGATAACAAACGCCTGCCAAAAGTACTGACCAATACCTCAGGATTTATTTATTATGTTTCAATAAATGGAATTACAGGTGCCGCAGCTGCGGACGCTACTGATGTTGCCCCAGAGGTTGCACGCATCAAGTCAGGAACTGATTTACCTGTTATTGTAGGCTTTGGTATCCGTACTCCAGAAAATGCACGCGATATTGCGTCTGTTGCAGATGGCGCGGTCGTAGGTTCTGCTATTGTGAATGAAATTGGTGCTGGCAAATCCACCTCCGAAATATTGGCATTCGTTAAATCACTAGCTGATGGGGCACATTCGGCATAATTAAAAAAGGATGCTTGATATCACCGTTTTAATTCGCAAATTATTAGCTACAGACCGCGCCGCTTGGGAGAAGTTGTGGACGGCGTACCATGAGTTTTATGAGGGCGAAGTTTCAGCACAGGTTTATGACACAACATTTGCGCGCCTAATTGATCCAAAACGCTTATCTCAACATTGCCTGATAGCTGAAAAAAATGGCGCCCCGGTCGGACTAGCTCACTATATTTACCATACCCACAATTGGCGTATTGATGACGTGTGTTATTTACAAGATCTATTTGTCGATCCGAATTTGAGGAGCCAAGGTGTAGGTCGCACTTTGATAGAAGCGGTGTATGCGGCGGCCGATATTAACGGTACCCCTGCAGTTTATTGGATGACACAAGACTTTAACACAAACGCTAGACAATTGTATGACCGTATTGCTAACCTTACCCCCTTTATAAAATATTCGAGGTGATATTATGACAATCCATATTGGTGCAAAACCTGGTGAAATTGCAGATACAGTACTTCTACCAGGCGACCCTTTACGGGCAAAATGGGCGGCTGAAACCTTCCTTCAAAACCCTATTTGCATAAACGAAGTACGTGGCATGTTAGGCTTTACAGGAACGTGGAAAGGCAACCGCGTTACTATACATGGCTCGGGCATGGGTATGCCAAGTTTGTCGATTTATGTAAACGAATTGATCAAAGACTTTGATGTAAAAACTTTTATCCGCATCGGTTCAGCAGGCGGCATGAGCCATAAGGTGGCCCTGCGCGACGTCGTGATAGCTATGACTTCCTCCACCTTATCAACCCCGTCACTGGGTATTTTTAAAGAAGTAAACTACGCACCCTGTGCTGATTATGACCTCCTAGAAGCAGCTGTTGCTTCAGCACGTGCCCACAACATACCCACACATGTAGGAGGAATTTATTCATCGGACGTTTTCTATGACGAGCGGCCCGACTTGACCGAACAAATGACGCGACATGGAATACTGGCTGTCGAAATGGAAACAGCTGAATTGTACAATCTAGCGGCCCGCCATGATCGTCGGGCTCTATCAGTTTGTACGATCTCAGACCACCTTTTAACCCACGAAGCTCTGTCTTCAGAGGATCGTGAACGCAGCTTCGGTGATATGGTGGAAATCGCCTTAGAAGCAGCTTTTGTATAAAACGACCTTTTCCAACATCGCAATAAATCTCTATATTTTAATAAAATACAGTATTGAAGGTTATGAATAAACGTTTACTTGATATGAGCTTAGGCTTCGGGGTCGCCCTGGTTTGGGGGCTAGGGCTGGTTTTTGCCAAAGCGGCACTCGAACATTTCCCTCCTATCTTACTGATGGCATTCCGGTTTGCGGTGACAACAGGCGCACTGGTTTGGTTTGCCAAACCAATTCCGGGCCAGTATCGAACACTTTTGTTAATATCGTTTATCTCAGCAACCCTGCAGTATAGCCTTATATTCACCGGGCTAGACGGCTTAGATGCCTCTGCAACGGGATTAATTATACAGCTCGAAATCCCATTTCTGGTGCTTATTGGTGCAATATTCTTGAAAGAGACACCGGGCTGGAGACGCTGGACAGGAATGGGAATTGCGTTCTACGGAGTATATCATATCTCCGGTGAGCCACGCATGGCTAATGCCCTCTGGTCGGTTGGGCTGGTTATTAGCGGGGGCCTTGCTTGGGCCACAGGTCAAGCCATGGTACGCAACCTCAAAGATATTTCAGGACTGACAGTGGCTTCATGGGTGGCTGTTTTTGCCTGTCCTCAACTTTTCGTAATGTCCGCAATATTTGAAACTGGCCAAATCTCTGCAATACAGTCCGCCGGTTGGGTCGTGTGGAGTACTGTTGCCTACCTTGGTTTGATTATGACCGCCTTAGGCTATTATATGTGGTACACGTTGATCCGGCGCGCTCCAGTAAGCGAAGCTGCCCCTTACCTCCTAACGCTACCACTATTCTCAATGCTAGGCGGCTGGTTTTTTTTGGGCGAAGAGATTTCCACCCAAACGTTGCTTGGCGGAATTATAATAATATCAGGGGTGACCCTTATTGTATTTGAACCAATCAAAAAGTTTATTGATACCTAAACTGCACGCTCAACCATCATAGATTTTATTGCAGCAATGGATTTTGCAGGGTTCAAACCTTTAGGGCAGGTTTTTGTACAGTTCATAATAGTATGACACCTATATAGTTTAAATGGGTCTTCAAGATCATCCAAACGCTCAGCTGTCGCCTCGTCACGGCTATCAATAATCCAGCGGTAGGCGTGTAGCAAAGCTGCAGGGCCAAGATAGCGGTCACCATTCCACCAGTATGAGGGACAAGACGTCGAGCAAGCTGCGCACATTACACACTCATAAAGCCCATCAAGCTTCTTACGATCTTCTATAGATTGTCGCCATTCCTTCGCGGGACGATTGGTCTTTGTTTCCAGCCATGGCATTATTGACGCATGCTGCGCATAAAAATGCGTCAAATCAGGGATCAAATCTTTGACCACGGGCATGTGCGGTAATGGATAAATCTTAACATCACCTTTAACTTCATCCATGCCATAGATGCAGGCAAGTGTATTAACTCCACCAATATTCATAGCACAGGATCCACAAATGCCTTCACGGCATGATCTGCGAAACGTCAATGTTGGATCAATTTCAGTTTTAATTTTAATCAACGCGTCCAAGATCATTGGACCGCAACTGTCCATATTTACAAAGTAGGTATCAACTTGAGGGGTTTTACCGTCGTCTGGATTCCAACGATAAACTTTGAAAGTTCGCAAATTTCCTGCACCTTCAGGTTTTGGCCAGACCTTGCCCCGCGTGATGCGAGAATTCTTGGGAAGCGTTAATTGAACCATAGTATTTCTCCACGTAAACCGATCAGGGTCGTTTTCAGCGTGTTATTTTAATTAATAAAAAAATAAACAACTGTTTCTATGTTAATATCAACCAGCCAATTCTTTATTAAGACAAATTAGAACGTTGGGACGCTGAATAATTTCATTTATCAGTTGAACGATTGCAGTATCTAGCTCGCCTGAATCACTGTCTGCGATGATAACAACTTCATCGACATTTGAAGCCAAAATAATACACTCAGCCAGTACAAGGCCCTGTGCCCCTGGTACCTGTTGTTGAGCTAAAGGCTTTACCACTTCAACGGCTGACTGCTGTTGGCTCGACAAATCTGCTGAGGACGCGCTCGATACGAAAAAAATAAAAACGAAATTCAAAAAGACACTAGGAGCACTCATTAGAACGTCCTTTTTTTGGGGGCAATTTGATCCATCGAAATTCCACCTGCATCCTCAGTGCTCAAAGGAGCTGTAATGACGGGACGGTGACTAAGCTCCACTTTAGTACCATCAACGCGCGCAATCGTGTGAACACGCCACTTTTTATCATCTCGCTCAGTAAAGTCTTCATGGGCATGTGCGCCACGGCTTTCTTTACGGGCCTCAGCTCCCACTATTGTTGCTAATGCGTTCGGCATCAAATTAGTCAATTCAAGCGTTTCCATCAAATCTGAATTCCAAACAAGACTGCGATCTGTGACTTTGATATCTGACACTTTACCCGCTATTTCTGACATTTTTTTAACGCCTTCCGCCATTGTTTTTGACGTTCTAAATACCGCCGCATCAGCTTGCATAGTTTTTTGCATCTCAAGGCGCAAAACAGCAGTAGGTACTTCGCCTTTAGCGTGGCGCAATCCATCAAACCGATCGAAAGACTTATCTACCGAAGTTAAATTAATTGGCGCAAGTAATGCTTCTCTGTCTACAACCTTGCCAGCACGGATAGCCGCAGCACGACCAAACACCACCAAATCAATCAACGAGTTTGAACCCAAACGATTAGCCCCATGGACAGATGCACAGCCCGCCTCACCTACCGCCATCAAACCAGGCACAATTGCATTCGGGTTTGTCGCAGTCGGATCTAAAACCTCTCCCCAATAATTGGTTGGAATTCCACCAATATAGTAGTGCACGGTGGGTAATACCGGAATTGGCTCTTTCGTGACGTCGACCCCTGCAAAAATCTTTGCAGATTCAGAAATACCCGGAAGGCGTTCCGCCAAAGCCTCTGGCTGTAGGTGGCTAAGGTTTAGATAGATATGATCTCCATCAGGACCAACGCCACGGCCTTCGCGAATTTCCATCGTCATCGAGCGAGACACGTAATCTCTCGGTGCAAGATCTTTGTAGTTTGGAGCATAGCGCTCCATAAAGCGCTCATCTTCAGAATTGCTTAAAAAACCGCCCTCCCCACGCGCGCCCTCAGTAATCAAACAACCAGAGCCATATATACCGGTGGGATGAAATTGAACGAATTCCATATCCTGAAGCGCCAAACCAGCACGCGCAACCATACCACCTCCATCACCCGTACATGTGTGAGCCGAGGTAGCACTGAAATACGCCCGTCCGTAGCCACCCGTCGCTAGGACTACAGTTTTTGCTTTAAAAACATGCATAGTACCGTCATCTAGCTTCCAACAAACAACACCCTGACAGACGCCATCCTCAGACATCAACAGATCAATAGCGAAGTATTCTATGTAGAACTCTGCATTATTTTTCAAAGACTGTCCGTAAAGCGTATGCAGGATCGCGTGACCGGTTCTGTCAGCTGCAGCACAGGTCCGCTGCACTGGTGGACCCTCACCGAACTGGGTAGTGTGACCACCAAATGGACGTTGATAAATTTTACCCTCTTCTGTACGAGAAAATGGAACCCCATAGTGCTCCAACTCATAGACAGCCTTTGGCGCTTCACGTGCCAAATATTCCATTGCGTCAGTGTCACCCAACCAGTCAGAGCCTTTTACAGTGTCATACATATGCCACTTCCAGTTGTCTGGACCCATATTACCCAAGCTTGCTGCAATTCCACCCTGCGCAGCCACTGTGTGCGAACGCGTGGGGAAGACTTTAGTCACACAGGCCGTACGCAAACCTTGCTCCGCCATCCCAAGAGTGGCGCGGAGCCCAGCACCTCCAGCACCAACTACAACAACATCGTAATCGTGAGTTTCATATTCATAAGCAGCCATGTCTGTGGTCCTTGAAACTTAAAGTGCGATGCGCGCAATGGAGAAAACGGTGGTGGCTATAATGACGTAGGAGACGCAGGTCATTATGACAATCCAAATTTTTCGAGCCAAACCGTGCACATAATCGTCAATTAGAACGATGACACCATTTTTAAAGTGCAACATCCCAACAGTAAGGGTGAGTAAACAAACAAGTGCAGGAAGCGGTTTTGCCAATGATAGTGAAACTGTGGCATAATCTTGGCTAAACAACGGACCAATCATAAAAATAAATAAGGGCACAAGTGCTAACAATGCCACCGAAGAAATAGTCATACCCCAAAAATTTCCAGTGCCTGTTTTAGCAGCCCCCATGCCAGCGGCACGCTTGCGATCGGTTAAAAACGACATTTGATACTTCCTTACATAAACCAAATTGTTGCAGCCGTGAGAAAAAGCGACCCAAATATCATTGTCCAGCCCATCTTCTCCGCCATTCCAATATCGAAACCACGACCCGTATCCCAGATCAAATGGCGTAAACCTCCAAGCGAGTGATACCAAAGTGCCCAGAGAGAAAGTGTCATTACTATATCGCCGAACCAGCTTGTGATTACAGAACTAGCAAACGCAAAAGATGATGGCCCTGTCGCAGCGGCAAGAAGCCACCAAACAACAAACAAGGTAGAAACCAGAAGTGCGTTACCAGTAATCCTGATAAAAATCGAAGAAATTGACGTCATTTGGGGACGATAAATGGTTAAATGGGGAGATAATGGACGTTTACCGCGATTCACATCAGCCATATTGTTACCCTTTCTAACGATGTCTCAATCTTAGTGCCAACCATGCCACGTCAGTTAGCTAAATGCCAACTCCCAAAGTTGTACTTTGTCCACGTTTATTCGTTGCGATGAAATTAAAAATGTTTTGTGATCACGGTCTGGTTAGCTTAACCTATCGAAACTAGTTAAATATATTATTTTGGAATAAACACCCAATAATCTAGATCCAGAAGCACGTCATCGTGATAACGACCATCCTCCGATTTCAGAACTCCAGCCTCACCTTTTGTAGCCACAAGCCGTAACCTAAGTGCACCCACACTAGGTTCGGACGTGTCAGCACAATCCACTACTTCGCTCCACGCGTAAATGGTGTCACCAGCAAAACATGGATTTACATGTGCCCCTGAATTGATAGCGACAATCATTTGTGCGTTACCAAGACCATTGAACGACAAAGCCCTTGCCATGGAAATTACATGACCACCATAAATTAAACGCATGCCATCTGGTCGTGCCTGCGTGTTAAAGTGCACTTTTGCAGTATTCTGCCACATTCTTGTGGCCATCATATGCTCTGCTTCAGAAACAGTTATGCCATCGACATGATCAATAATTTCACCAATAGTATAATCTCCAAAATTATAGGAACTTCCTGCTAAATCATAGTTGTATGAATTAAAGTTAAATCCATTTGGAAGCACTAAATCTTTACTTAAAACAAAATTCTTTAATTTTGGGATTACAGCTTTGGGCGCTGGAAGTGCAAGATTTCTTTTTCTTACCATTACCCATCGAACAAATTCCATAACCTTCTTCTTCGATTGGTTGAAGCCTTCAGTGCGCACCCATACAATTCCAGTCTTTCCATTTGAGTTTTGCTTTAAACCAATAATAGTTGAGCGCGAGTTTAATGTATCGCCAGGATAAACAGGTAAAATCCATTGCGCCTCAGCGTAGCCGAGATTTGCAACTGCATTGAGCGAAATATCCGGAACAGATTTTCCAAATATGACATGAAATGCCGCAAGATCGTCGATTGGGCTCGAAGGTAGGCCGCAACTTTGTGCAAAAACATCTGAGGAAAAAAGTGCATGTCTCGAGGGATAAAGCGCATGGTATAAAGCCCGCTCTCCGGCGCCAATTGTTCGCGGTACAGCGTGGTTCATCACTTGACCAATGCTATAATCTTCAAAAAACAAACCAGAATTTGTTTTCATTACTTCTCTCCAAGTTCCATGTTTAGTTGGTATATGCCCTGACCATCTTTTACCTCAGCCTAACCACAGCACATAACCCCAACAGTCGCATCATGTGAATACGTTGGACGAACCGGTAACTCCCAGCTGTTTCACAAAGATTAGGTCACCTTATGGCAAAACACAGCGGTGTAATCATAGACCAAAAAATATTAAACTTTCAAAAATTTTCTTACAAATGGATTATGTCTAGGTCAAGTGTGGACAAAACCAATAACCCGCAAAATCATAATGTGCCGTCCAATACCGAAATGGCTTCCATTTTCGCCAATGTGGCATGCGCCGTTTCAACATGCAAATTCTCAACAATATTTCCATCCACGACTGCAACACCCAAGCCTTGTTTAGTAGCTTCCACAAATGCTGAAATCTGCCTTTTTGCCAAATCAACCTCATCGGGTGATGGTCCGAATATACAGTTTGCAAGAGCGACCTGCCCGGGATGTATCAATGTCTTGCCATCAAAGCCCATATCTCGGCCTTGACTGGCTTCTCGCCGCAAACCCTCATGATCCTTGAAAGCATTATAG
>JAPKEA010000466.1 GCA_028822275.1 Planktomarina sp.
ATAAAAACTCCCTATCGCCATGATTTGAGTTAACTCGTCCAACGCAGCCCTACTTTCGTTTAATAAATATGGATCCGCCAAATCTGCCGACCGCAGCTCATCGCGATAATGTTTATCTACCCAATTATTTAAGCGAGAAAATAACTTATCATTTAATACAAAATGGGGGTTCACCTGCGCTAATTCGCGCTCATTTAGCACCACTCGCAGACGCAGGCAAGCAGGACCGCCACCATTGCGCATGCTCTGCCGTACATCGACAAACTGCAAATTTTTAATTGGCGTGTCTTGTTCAATAAGATCAAGCAAATAGCTGTACACGGTTTTGTTTTGTTGGCTTTCGATCGGCAATATCAGCGTCATGTCTTCGCTGCCGGGAAGATTGACCAACTGGGAATTAAATAAGTAGGACTTGATCGCATTGTCCAGCGACACGGACTTTTCTGGCACCTGTATAAAGTAAATAGGTTGATCACCAAAGGCGCTAGTCAGACCGTGCAATAAATCGGATTTATTGGCAAAGGCACGCTCATGCATAAAAAGTACATTCTTATTGCTCACGCTGACGACATCATTATGAAATCCGCCGGCGTTTATTGCCTCTGCGCTTTGCCGCGCCATCACCACCCTATCGAATGCCAAACCGTGTTTGCGTGCGATCGCCATAGACGCTTCTAAAGACTGTCTAGCAGGAAAATCAGTAGGGACTCGCGACTGACCAAAATCACTGTGACCGTAGACAAACAGCTCGACACCTTGCTTGCCATAGTCCATGCACAGGCGATTATGGTTTGCAGCGCCCTCATCACCAAAATGGACGCCACCAATCAGCGCCGGGTGATGCACAAAGTACTGTTGGTTATTAAAAATAGTTTTTAATATTTTACTGGTCGAATCAAGCTCTATCGAGCGATGAAACATGCTTTTTAGATTTGCTGGAGTAAAATGAATTCGGCCGTCGGAGGTGTCAGCGCTCGGCGCAACAGTAGCGGCGTTTGCAGCCCACATCGACGAAGCCGAGTAGCACATAGCCAAGAGGTGTGGCTCGGATTTTGACACTTTTTCAACAATCGCATGATCGCTACCGACAAAACCCAATTGTCTCAATGTTGGGATATGCGGCCGCTCCTGAGGAATTAAAATACCCTGTTTTAAACCCAATTGATGCAACCGAAACATCTTTGCCAATCCCTCTTTGGCAGCCTGACGCGGACGTGATACCAGCTTAGCGTTGTCGGCCGAGGCCAAATTACCCTCTGATAAGCCGGCATAATTGTGGGTGCTACCAATCACACCATCAAAATTCATTTCCACCGTCTGCGACACGCTTTACTTCCTGTTTTTTAAACACTAAAAAGAATCATCACCAACCGATATTTACCAAAAATCTTGATTACAGCGCCACGTATCTAACTGGGTCATTAATCTGTAAGTTCAACGCCTGTAACGTTTGGCTCGGCAAGGCAACAGCGCCATTTTGTAAAATATCTAGATGACTAATGCAGACCGAAAAGTTAGCCGCATCACCGCCACAAATGAGGTATTGCTGGCTTTCAAAATCACCGGTCGACGCCGCAACCTGTGTGCGGGTACTCGCTTTAATGGTGCCCAACTGATCAATAAACGCATCAACACTGGGAGCACCATCGAAAATATCGACCTGCCCGCGCCAATGAAAGCCCTCTTTCTCAAGCATTGCTAAGGCGGGCCTGCCTTGATCATGGGGTCTGCCGATGACGTCTCGCGCCTCTTGCGGCAGTAAGTTGACGTACATAGGTTGCTTGGGCATTAGGTCGGCAATAAACTGATTACCGTGCACCGCGCCAAATAAATCAGCTTCTGAAAAACTCATACCAAAAAACTGCTGACCAATAGCATCCCAAAATGGTGAACGACCCGACTCGTCAAAATAACCACGTAACTCTGCCATCACCTGCTCTGGAAAGCGCTCTCTAAACTCAGCCATAAATAAATAACGGCTTCGAGCCAGTAATTTGCCATTGCCATTTTTCCGATAGGGCTTGTCTAAAAACAATGTTGCTACCTCAGCGAACCCCTCGAAGTGATTGGACAAATTCAGGGTTTCTACCGTGACTTTCTTATCCAGCGCTCGACTACAATGCGTGACCTTATTGATTTTGTATGAGTAAAACTGATCCTCTTCGCCCAACTGCGCGATAATCCCAGCAGTTCCCACCAAGCATTTAGAATCGGTGTCTTCCATAACCAACAGGTAATGTTCACGGCCGGGTTCCGTCACCGGCATCGATAAACTGGCTGTCGATTGCTTTATTTTCTTTACCAGTACGTCTCGGTCAGGTGGCAACGTGGTCATACCTGGATAGGCGGCTTCAGCTAAGCGCAATAAGCCATCAATATCATCGTCTCTAATTGGCCTTACAATAAGCATGCTTAATTACCTCGCGTAGCTGGCAGCAATAGTTAATGAACGCATCATCTACAATTCCTCGAACATTACACTGCGAACCGAGTGCTCGAAGCG
>JAPKEA010000467.1 GCA_028822275.1 Planktomarina sp.
AGCTGGGTAAGCTCCCAAGAAGTGTCAACGGTAGAGTTGCGGCCTTGACAGCTGCTTGGCATAAAAGACCGCCGAGTTGGGTTTTGGTTTAAATTTGCGCTACATCTAAAGTCTAATGAGTCGTCTGCATTTCTACGAATTTGTAGATGCAATCCAATGTCTGTGCCTTTGCACTGTGGTTTGCGATAAGCCCGCAGTGCTAATACTCGGTGTGGCCCTTTGAGCTGACTCGATTGTTTCCTACATGTCCTGAGCAATGCCAAACATCGTCTCATGATCGTAATAAGACCCTTCAAATGCCTCGTCGTCTGCTGCCGGCGAGCTTGGAATTGTTGTTCCTAAAAAGCCTGAATCATAGGATTCGATTTCAACTCTTTTTCTTAACTCACCGAGAATCAAGACTCCATCTGTGGCCCTTGCTTTTATTGTATATTCATGAAAAAAGGAACAGCGACACTGCTCAGGGCTCCAATGAAAGCTAGAGTCGATAGCAATTGTATAAGAGTGAAGCCTTTATCGGGTTTTCGCATGACTGAGTGCTTCATCGGATTAGCGCCGGTACAGGATTTTTGATAACTACTATTCGTGTAAGACCAAGAAATTGTGGCTACTATTGAGGGTTCTAACACTTTTAAGAATCTCGCCAACCTGCCAGAATTTCTGCACATAGTTTTCTAGTAAAATGCGATTTCCGGAGCTAAAGCGCGGGCTTTTTCATCGAGGAGTTGAAATTGTGACGGTGCCAGCGGCTTTTAAAAAGGTGCTGGCCGGGCTATTGGGAGACTTTGCTGCGAGCTCCAGCGATTGAAAACCAGTGCTATATAGTTGCCGCTCGCCAAGGAGGCCAGCACAGTGTTTGGAGGGAGACCCGGGAGTCACTCTCTGATTATTGCCCCTTGGGGGCGGGTGTTGGGCAGCATCAAAACTGGTAAAGGCTATGCTATCGCTGAAATAGAGTTGGGCATATTAGAGAATTTTCGTAAAATGATGCCAATCGCGCCTCAGGCTAAGCTGTAGAGCGAATAAATTTATCTGCCCTCACCTCTTATAGGTTGCCGAAAAAATTCACATGAGCTGAGATTTATTTTAGAATGCGCGGCAAAGTTACCCCGCAAGGATATCGTCATTATTAATAAAAGCGTTATAAGTAACCTGCTAGCCGCATCATTGGTCTTGTTAGGATTAATAATTCCCTCACCATATAAGGCTTATTTTCTCAACGCAGGTCTGTTTGCGCTCTCAGGTGGCGTGACTAACTTGATTGCTATTCATATGCTATTCGAGAGAGTGCCTGGGCTTTATGGTTCGGGAGTTGTTCAGCTGCGGTTTGAAGAATTCAAAGTCGGTATCAGGCGACTCATAATGGGGCAGTTCTTTGAAAAGGCTGATTTGCAGTCTTTCTTTGGCGAGTTAGGAGACGGTTCAGGCAAACTACAGGGCGAAATAGCTCAGGGAATTGACGAATTGGACTTGGATGTAGCATTCGAGTCGTTGCTGGACGTAATTATGACGTCTTCTTTTAGCGGAATGCTGGGAATGCTCGGGGGGCGCGATGCCCTCAATTCGTTAAAGACGCCTTTCATTGGCAAAATGAAGGAGTTTTTTGCTAGCGAATTTGCAAGTTCGGCTATGCAAGAAAAAATAGAGCGTGCGCTTCGCTCAGCGATTGATGAGGAGGCTATTCGTCAAAAGCTGGAGTCCTTGATAGATCAAAGGCTTGATGAAATGACGCCTCATATGGTTAAGGTAATAGTTCAGGAGATGATTCATAAACATTTAGGCTGGCTGGTGGTATGGGGCTGCGCGTTCGGAGGTCTTCTGGGTCTGCTAGTGACCTTGGCTAGCAATATCTAGCTATTAAGTCGGTTATGGGGAGACAGCGCTGATTTGATGCACTGGGTCAAGTAAGGAAAACGTATTCCACCTTGTATTCTGGCCTCGGTATAGCGCCACTTGAGATCGTTATATAACGATCCTTTTGATATGAAATGAACGAAAGCCGCAAAATGAACGAGCAGGTGGGATGCGCAAGATGCGTCGGATACGACCGAAAGTGCCGAGCATTTGAAAGGTGCGACGTAAGATCATTCGTTCAAGAAGACGTTTTGAGTGGGGTTTAGTTGATGTATTATTACAATAGTATTCTTACAAAGTGGAATTTTTGAATAATAACCCAATTATTATGGTGTTGAAGGTGTAATGCTCCACTTCTTACTATACAATTGTGCCGTCCAAAATTTAGTCACGTTTGATTTTATCTCTGTCAGTTGTATCATTTCTAACTTTTCGAGCTGTCTAGTAAGTTTAGAGTTAAAAGCAAATTTATATTAAACGTTTAGCAATCTACGGTATGAGAAAGTAATATGGCACGTCCAGTTGAATTCGATGAAACTAAAGTACTAACAAATGCAATGGAGCAATTTTGGAAAGAGGGCTACGAAGCCAGCTCAGTTCAAAAGCTTTTAGATTGCACGGGAATAAACAGAGGAACTCTTTACA
>JAPKEA010000468.1 GCA_028822275.1 Planktomarina sp.
GCGCCAATGGTGGCGTATGTCCGAACCGATTTTCTGACAATCAACAAGTTCAAATCTAGTTGCCAAAACAAGCTTATCTACGCCTAGTTCACCTAGACCAGCTTCACCATCAGAGCCGATCACAACCCCCGCCGAATATACAATCAAATCGTCGATCAAGTTATCTTTTAACAATCCAGCAGCAAGGGTACCCCCACCCTCGCATAGGACTGATGTAAGACCTTCATCACCCAACATTTGCACCAAAAGTTGCAAATTTAACTGGCCATCTAACCCTTGAGGAACTGCCAAAAACTTATCAGCTAATTCATTCCAATGGGGGTTTATTGAGCTCCCCTCTGCGTGGCATAGCCAAATCGGCCCTTCCTTTTTGCTGGCCTTTAAAGCATTACCCGAAAAATCTAGACTTTTGGACGCAACGATCCGGACCGGCTGAGAAATTTGTCCCAGCCCACGGACAGTAAGTGCAGGGTCATCCGCCCTTGCAGTTCCTGCACCCACAAGCACTGCATCGTGGCAACTACGTAAAACGTGTACATCACGCCTTGCTTCTAATCCTGTAATCCATTGGCTTTCGCCAGTTTTAGTCGCGATCCGCCCATCTAAAGACAGCGCAAGTTTTAAGGTAATTCGAGGCGAGCCACAAGAAATACGCTTGAAGAAGCCATAGTGGGCTGCCTCTGCCTGCGTCTGCAAACATCCTTCAGAAACCTCAACCCCCGCCAGGCGAAGCAATGCGGCCCCTTTACCAGCAACACGCGGATCAGTATCCTGCGTTGCAATCACACATCTCACGATTCCAGCTGTCAGAAGCGCATCCAAACAAGGTCCAGTTTTTCCAGTATGAGCGCATGGCTCGAGCGTAACATAGGCGGTTGCTCCAACAGCATTTTTTCCAGCTTGCTGTAGCGCTACAACCTCGGCATGAGGTATACCACCAGGCTGTGTCCAGCCACGTCCAACTATGCGGCCATTGCGTACTAAAACACAGCCCACTGCTGGATTAGGCCATACATTACCAGACCCACGTCGTCCTAAAGTCAGGGCAAGCGCCATAAAGCGTTCATCGGTAAAGGTCGTCAATCTTCTGGCGGCAAATCTGGCCGAAGCTCTGAAACAAACTTGTCAAAATCATCCGCTGCTTGAAAGTTTTTATAAACGCTTGCAAAACGAACATATGCCACGGTATCGATACGAGCCAATGCTTCCATTACAATCTCGCCTATTGTTGTTGATGGAATATCTGTATCGCCCATGCTTTCAAGTCGCCGCACGATGCCAGATATCATTTGATCCATGCGCTCAAGTTCAACTGGGCGCTTTTGCAAGGCAATGCGAATAGAACGCTCAAGCTTACTGCGATCAAAGTCCTCACGACGTCCATTAGATTTAATAACCACCAGATCTCGAAGCTGTACCCGTTCATAGGTCGTAAAACGTCCACCACAGGCAGGGCAAAAGCGCCGTCTTCTTATGGCTACATGGTCCTCAGCAGGGCGTGAATCTTTAACTTGGGTGTCGACATTTCCACAAAACGGACAACGCATAAACCATCCTTCTCTTCACTAATATATTGGGCTTTTAGCTCAAAACCTAGAACTACTATAAGACTATCTCTATAAATTGTGTAGCAAAAAATCATACCTATAAATTGTTGATATTAAACACTTGTCATACAAATACTTCACTCAAGTCTATCTCCAACATAAGTTAGTTTTAATCATAACTAGGGCATTCAAAAAATTGGAGTAAACTTTTTATATAGCTTCAAATTTCCCCTACAAAATCATAGCTTAGACCACACAGGATCATCAAATTTTCTCAATTCTGAATATAGAGTTTAAAACCTCAAACGGCCGTTATGCCATTTGCAAATCTACAGACTATTAATCCACCTCTATCGATTTGTGCCTGTGTCGAAAAGTTAGATCCAAAAAGTGGACCTAATTCAACTGTGTGAACTTTAAAAATCTTAGGGCAAAGGTCATTAGTAAAAAAATACTAAGCACTTATATTATAATAAGATTATTGATCCAAAAAACTGCGCAACTTTCGACTACGGCTTGGGTGCTTAAGCTTGCGGAGTGCTTTTGCCTCAATTTGACGAATACGTTCTCGGGTCACACTAAACTGCTGCCCCACTTCTTCCAAAGTATGATCGGTATTCATCCCAATACCGAAACGCATCCGTAACACACGCTCTTCACGCGGTGTCAGACTTGCTAAAACGCGAGTTGTCGTCTCTTTCAGATTTTCCTGAATGGCGCTGTCGAGGGGCAAAACCGCATTCTTATCTTCTATAAAATCACCAAGTTGAGAGTCTTCTTCATCTCCAATTGGTGTTTCCAGTGAAATCGGCTCTTTTGCAATCTTCATAACCTTCCGCACTTTTTCTAGCGGCATTTGAAGTTTTGCAGCCAATTCTTCCGGTGTGGGCTCTCGGCCAATTTCGTGCAACATTTGGCGGCCTGTGCGCACTAATTTATTAATTGTCTCAA
>JAPKEA010000057.1 GCA_028822275.1 Planktomarina sp.
CGCAATTCTGCTTCGGTCTGAGACAGCTGGTTCGCCATTTCGCTCTCACGCTGCTCTAAATATGCAATCGCCTGGTCACGCATTTCTTCCACTTCGTGCAAAGATTGCGCCATTTTATCCAACTCGTCCACATCTGACTGGCTGACACGGGTGAACCGATTGACCAGCCAACTCGAAAACCACCCTAAGCAAAAGGCGACGAACAGGATTGCTGCTATTGTTGAAATAAACTCAGTTCTGTTCATCTTTTTTTTCCTCAAACTCGACGGGCGTTTCGGTTTCTATAGATTTTGGTGGGACAAGACGGAAAACAATTCGTCGATTAGCCTCGCGTCCTTCTTCCGTCTCATTATCGGCGATTGGCTGCGATTCACCGAAGCCAACTGACGTCAGAGTTTTCATTTTCACACGAGCACCGCGTAATGCAATTAGTACTTCATCGGCACGGCTCTGGCTAAGGTTTAAATTCATGATTTCACGGCCTTGGCTATCAGTGTGGCCACCAATTTCTATAACGGCCTCAAGGCAGCTGTCAAAAACTTCGGCAAGAGCGGTAATGGTTTTTTGGCTTGCTCCATCCAAAGTGGTTGAGCTGGGCTCAAATGAGATCTTCTGAGAAGTAACTATTCTTTTAATTTCGGCAATGCACTCATTGGGATTTAGCATGCTTGCAAGGGGGTCTAGCTCTTCCAAATATCTAACATCAAGTTTGAAGTTTGTTTCGTTTCCTAGGCGGTTCAACAAAACTTGAGAAATTTTTGTTCTTGCAGCTTTGTTACCGGTCCGGCCTTTTATGGCTATGGAGCGAGGCTCAATTATAATGACACCAGATTCCAATTCACCAAGAGCAGCCAAGCTCGCAAGTACACGTATTGACCATCCTGCAGGGAGGTTCTCGCGCATATTAGTTGCAAGAAGAACGCGATCCTTACCGAACGTGGCATCAGAAAAGGAAGAGAGTGTATGCAACGCTAGCGCATTTCGAACAGGTCCTCGGATTTGCGCTTGACCCTCTGGTGTTAAAGTCGCGGTAAATTTGACTAGGGTTTGACCCTCAATGACCTCTTCGGTCACTGGAAAAATCTTTTGCAGAGAAAAGATTTCTGGGAGATCTGCATCGAGCTGGCTTGCAACGAGATCAAACAATGCTGGATCCGTACCCTCAAGCGCAGTTATTGTGATGTCGGCATCGCTCATTGTGATTGTGCCGCCATTAATTTTATTTAACGCCGAAATTGAGCTTACGGCTGCGTCACTCCACATTGGAGATGGTACACCCAACCCCTGGCGACACTTCTTTTCGCCGGTTAACCCCGCAGCAACTGCCGCAGCCAAAATACTTTTAGCCGCGGTATCGCTATCGGCTGAGCATGCATCAAATTGAGCACTTTTGCTATCTTTTCGGAACCTTAAAGTGAATGGGGTGATAACTGGACGTGGGGCGTTGATTGAAATCTCGGCTCTAATATTTATAGGCGTTCGCCGCGTAAGCTCTGACTCCAGTTTTATTTTTTCGGCGACGCTATTGCCAATAGCTTGGATCTGAACGCGATCTTTAGTTACTGAGATCTTAGAGCGGTCTAGGCGCTCAAGAGCTAACAGGGCAAATGACATGGCCGCCGACCATGAAGGTGGTTTTGGGTAATCGGCGGTTTCTAAAAAATTGGTTACTGGCAAGTCTGCTGCAATTTTTGAAACGACGCTTAAAGTACCGGCGATATCGTCGGACTCTGGAATTAGGCCTATGATTGAGATGCCTGCGGCATTTCGAAGAATTTCTACTGAAAATTCTGGTGCTTCCAGTTCTACCGTGGCTGTAATGCTAAAGCTGTCAATCACCCGCGCCGCCTCAACAATGGAACCGGCGGCGGTGAGCACTTTAAACCGTGCGGCCTCGGACGGAGCCTCCCCCTCTAAAATGACTTGTAAACCATCAGCTTGAACACTGGCCCATTCATGACCTTCGATCGCAATAAGCTTTTCTATGGTTGATACGGAGACTTTTTCCACCCACTTGACTGCCAGGTTTGACGCAAAATATGCGGCGATAGCGGCAAAGCTAAAGGCGAAAAAAGTCAAAGTTGTGGAAACTACTCTCATATTTATCCCTGAATTGCCTCCGCTTACTATGCTGGCTTGGGCTTAGTAGCAATCACAGCAAGGCTACAATCATAAAAAATATTACTGGCCAAAAGCCTACATTTCGCATGGCTCGGAAAAGTCTAAGCAAGATCTCGCTGTCATTGGTGTCTAAGATGGATAGTTGCCATGCCATATGGCACCCAAATAAAGCTGGGCCAATGATTGCAATCCAAAAAATAGAGCTATTGATTGGTAAAATCATAGCTATTGCGACGGCCATTAAAACGACTGATAGGCCAAGAAATAAAGATAGCCAGCGGAAACCATACTCGCCAAATAGACGGGCTGTAGATTTAACTCCTATTAAAGCATCGTCATTGGTGTCTTGGTACGCATAGATTGTGTCATAAAACAAAGTCCATGCAACGCCGCTGAGATAAAGAACAACTGCAGGCCATTCGAGACTTCCATTATGCGCAACCCATCCTAGAAGTGCGCCCCAATTGAATGCTAGACCTAAGAATACTTGTGGCCACCAAGTGAAACGCTTTGCAAAAGGGTAGACTGCTATGAAGACAAGACTTGTGATTCCCATAATTACAGCTTGTTGGCCAAAACTTAGCAAAATTGCAAAGGCAATAATGGCCTGAAACCCCATCCATACTATGGCCTGCGGTACGGTGACTTGTCCTGATGGAATGGGGCGGGACCGTGTGCGGGCTACTTTTGAGTCATAATCACGATCGGTGATGTCATTCCAGGTACAGCCAGCGCCGCGCATTAGCCAGGCACCCACGCCAGAGGCTAGAATAAGCCAAGCATCCCTGATTTGTAAATTTTCGTCATAAATTGCTGCTAAAAGTATCCCCCAGATGCATGGAATATATAAGAGCCATGTACCAATTGGTCTATCTGCGCGCGACAAACGCAAATAAGGACGTGCGAAGATAGGGGCCAAACTGTCAACCCAATTATCTTTTACAGCATCTGCTACCTGACCCTCTGGTGATTTGGTCGAATGAGACATATCTTAGATCCATGGCTTCAATTATTCGACTATATGTAGATCACCCACTGGGGGCAGGGCAATCAGTTCCTCTAGATCGTGATCAGGCACATTATCTATTTACGGTAATGCGTAAGGGCATCGGTGAGTTGGTAAAAGTGTTCAATGGCCAGGATGGAGAATGGCTTGGCAGAATTCTTCAAGCAAATAAAAAGACCGGAATTCTTTTGTGTGAGGAACAATCCAAGCAACTGATGATGCCATGCGATTTGTGGCTCATCTTCGCGCCAATAAAAAAGGCGCGTACAGATTTTATAGTGGAAAAAGCAACCGAAATGGGCGTGGCTCAAATCATGCCTGTGCAAACCGATTTCACAAATTCTGAACGCATTAGGGCTGATCGGTTGCAAAACCACGCAGTTGAAGCGGCTGAGCAATGTGGAGGCACATTTGTACCTAAAGTTCTCGAATTGCAAAAGCTGCCTAGGCTGCTGGATACCTGGGGGGATCGTCAAATAATGTTTTGTGATGAAGAACTGATTGGACAGCCGATCACGCTGCCAGACATACAAGGTCCTTGGGCCATTCTCATCGGCCCGGAAGGTGGGTTTAGTCCGGCTGAGCGTGAGCGGTTAAACACCATGCAGCAAGGGCACTCCGTCTCCCTTGGCCCTCGTGTTTTGCGCTCAGAAACAGCTGTAGTGGCGGCTTTGACGCTATGGCAAACCCGTATCGGAGATTGGCGGTGAGTTTTATTCGGACCGAAGCACTAAATTCACTTCGCCAATACAGAGGATTTATTCTAGCGGGCCTTATTGGGATTTCTGGATTGTATGTACTGATGACGACCTTCGGTACGGCGCGTTTGGCAGGCGTATTTATTTTGGTAGTTGCAGGTCTAGTTGGGCAGGATGCTTACCGTCGGTTTAGTTTTCCATCGGGTTCAGGCGGCCTAGGGGTTGTTGAGGTTGATGAGCGTCAGGTAAGTTACCTGTCCAGTGGCGGGGGAGCCTCTATTTCATTGGACAGTCTCGATCGGGTAGAGTTACACCGCAATGGTCGAGGCCGCATCACTTGGGTATTTTTTGGAACTGATGAGATGCTATCTGTGCCTGGGGACGCCGAAGGTACAGACAAATTGTTTGATGCCTTGGTTGCTTTGCCCGGTGTGAATTACGATCAAGCACACGCAGCGACACAGGGCAAAGGCTCAGACTTGTTTTTAATATGGCAAAAAAACCGGACTAAACTTCATTAAGCATCATATCTTGACTTGTTTGATACGAGAGGCCACGAGGTTAGTCTGTAAAAAGAATATCTTTGGAGATTTTTATGTCTATTCCACAATTTGGCGGTGGCCCTATTGAGAGTTTTGAACAGCTGGCGGTACATCTTGAAGAGGGTAATAAGCCGGTTCAAGACTGGCGTATTGGGACTGAACATGAAAAATTTGGATACTTAAAAGATACCTTGAAAGCTTTACCGTACAGCGGTGAGCGTTCTATCAAAGCTATTCTTGAGGGACTGCAAAATACCTTTAACTGGGCGCCGTTAGAAGAGGACGGTCATTTGATAGGCCTGACTAAAGATGGAGCCAATGTTAGTTTGGAGCCGGGTGGCGCTTTGGAGCTGTCCGGTGCTCCGCTAACAACAATTCATGAAACTTGCGATGAGGTGAACCAGCACCTGAGAGAAGTAAAAGAAATTGCGGATAAAATCGGTGTAGGTTTCATTGGCCTTGGTGCTGCTCCTATCTGGCGGCATGAAGATGTAGGGTTAATGCCCAAAGGCCGTTACAAGCTGATGGATGCCTATATGGATGAAGTAGGCACGATGGGTAAAACTATGATGCGCCGAACATGCACTGTGCAGGTTAACCTAGATTTCTCTTCTGAAGCGGATATGGTGAAAAAGTTCCGTGTGGCTTTAGCTCTGCAACCCGTAGCGACGGCCTTGTTTGCAAACTCTCCCTTCTTTGAAGGAAAAGTTAACGGTCATAAGTCATGGCGAGCCCGGGTTTGGAGAGATCTCGATTCAGACCGCACTGGTATGTTACCGTTTGTATTTGAGGAAGGCATGGGCTTCCAAAGATATGTCGACTATGCTTTGGATGTACCGATGTATTTCGTCTATCGCAACGGGATGTATGTTGATGCTTTAGGGCAATCCTTCCGTGATTTTCTTAAAGGTAAATTGCCAGCCTTACCTGGTGAAGTTCCCATGATGAACGATTGGGCGGATCATCTGACTACTATTTTTCCAGAAGTGAGAATAAAAAAGTTTATGGAAATGCGGGGCGCAGATGGGGGCCCTTGGCGTCGCTTATGTGCTTTGCCGGCATTTTGGGTGGGTTTATTATATAATCAATCCTCATTGGATGCCGCTTGGGATCTCGTAAAGAAAATGGATGCGAATATCCGCGACGAACTTCGGGTTTCAGCATCTGTGCACGGTTTGTCAGCGCAGGCTGGTAATGTGAAAATGATGGATTTGGCACGTCAAGCCGTTGAAATTTCCAACGCTGGTTTAGTGGCGCGCGCGAATGCAGGTGCGGGTGGCATGATACCAAACGAAACGCATTTTTTGAATGCGTTGCAAGACACCTTGGAGACTGGACAAGTACCTGCGGATGAATTGCTGGAGCGCTATCACGGTGATTGGAACGGCGATTTGACAAAAATTTACAGCGATTACTCATATTGACCTGTTTTTTAAAATTATCAACTATTTGAAGCTTTTTCTGAAACAAAATAATTTTTTATAATAGTTAAAATAAGTCAGGCTTATTTTTAACATAATTGGGTTCTCAAAGAAGATTTTGATCGTATTGATTGAGAATAATTATTCAGGCTGCTGTGAAGATGTGAGTGCAATATTTTTTTATACTTTAGGCTACTGATTTAAATATCACTTTTGGCCAATCTTCGTTTCTTGCGATTTTAGCAATCTACTTATATTTTCTTTATGTCTCCATAAAATTAGGATCATCAACCCAATGCTCAGTGCAACTAAACCTTGTTGCGAAAATATGATCATAAATAATGGTGTAAGGGTTGCCGCCGCTATTGCCGCAAAGCTAGAGTAGCGGAAAATACCTGCAATCAAAAGCCATGTGGCTCCGGAAATTAAACCAATGGGCCAGGTCAGAGCGAATAAAAGACCAAAGAATGTAGAGACGCCTTTGCCTCCCCGGAATTTAAGCCAGATTGGGTAGCAATGTCCGAAGAATGCGGCGAAGCCTGCCAATTGTGCTGCGTCTTCGCCCGCCATAGTACGGGCTAAAAGAATGGTAACACCGGCTTTGCCCGCATCTGCGATCAAGGTTAAAGCAGCTCCAAATTTCGAGCCAGTCCGTAACACATTAGTAGCCCCAATATTGCCTGATCCAATCTGACGAAGGTCACCAAGCCCAAATAAGCGGGCGACAACTAAACCGAAGGGAATGGACCCAAGAAGGTAACCGGTCAGTATCCAAACAAGCAATATCATTGGCGAAGTCGTAAATTCGGGGATCATAGTTGATATACCTTTTTGCCATCCACAAACGTGGCCAGTACGCGCCCTTGCATGCGTTGTCCGTCAAAGGGTGTATTTTTTGATTTCGATTTCAGTTTGTAGCGATCTAGTACAAATGGAACATTTGGGTCAAATAGGATTAAATCTGCAGGGGCTCCTACTGAAAGGCGGCCAGAAGTCAGGCCTAACCTGCGTGCAGGATTTAAGGATAAAGCGCGAAATAATTGCGGTAAGCTTAGCTGTTCTGCGTGGTAAAGGCGCAGAGCGGCGGGCAGTAATGTTTCGAGTGCTACAGCTCCGGAAGCTGCCTCCTCATAAGGCAACCGCTTTGACTCTTCGTCCTGGGGAGTATGCATCGAGCTGATTGTATCAATAAGGCCTGATGCCAGCGCATTAACCATTGCAAGTCGGTCATTCTCGGATCTAAGGGGCGGTTTAACCTTAAAAAAGCTGCGATAATTGGCGACATCAAACTCATTAAGGGTTAGGTGGTGGATGCTAATACCTGCGGTAACATCAAGGCCTTGGGCCTTGGCGCGTTCCAATGCTGGAAGTGCTTGTACAGTTGATATTTGGTCCGCGTGGTATTTGGCTCCGGTCATCTCAACTATTGCTAAATCACGTTCTAAGCCCAAGCGCTCGGCCATTGTGGAAACAGCAGGGATTGCGCGCAGCGATGCGAATTTTCCGGACGTTGCAGACGCTCCCTTGGATAGACTAGGATCTTGCGGGTGTCCAATAATCAATGCGCCAAGCTGACTTGCGTAGGTAAGCGCGCGCGACAAGATTTTATTGTCTGTTATCACGGCGTCACAGTCGGTGAACGCAATAGCGCCCGCGTCTTGTAAGAAACCAATTTCGGTCATTTCGCGACCAAGACGACCTTTCGTTAATGCAGCCATTTGATAGCTGTGAACTATGCAAGCGGCCTGTGCACGGCGGGATGCAAATTCCAGGGTCTCAGGGCTATCGACTGAAGGTTTTGTATCAGGTCGTGCGACTAATGTTGTTACACCGCCTGCAGCTGCGGCCAATCCAGCTGAGCGGAAGCTTTCTTTATGGCGTTCGCCCGGCTCACAGACTTTAGCTCCAATATCTACAATGCCTGGTGCAAGATACTGGCCTTCTGCATCCAATAACGTATCTGCTGTGTCTGCGCCCGAGATCTGGCCATTATTAATTGTCAGGGAGCCTAATGTTACCGTTTGAGTTTCAGGGTTGACGAGGTGAACATTTGTGATGCGCAAAGAGGTCATGCAGCCACCCAGATCATAAGACTGACCAAGGCCGCGATGAAAATAAGTGCATACAGAGCGATTTTGCCTGACATGCGGGGATCTTTTGGTTCATTCATAGCATTGCCTCCTGCGCTGCATCGCGTCGGCGTCTCATGAGAATATTCATGACGGCCATGCGTACAGCCACCCCCATCTCGACTTGCTCTTGAATAACACTTCGGCTGAGGTCATCTGCTATCTCTCCATCAATTTCGACACCGCGGTTCATAGGGCCGGGGTGCATCACTATGGCGCCTTCTTTGGCATTACTCAATTTGGCAGCATCTAGGCCATATCGGTGATAATATTCGCGCTCAGATGGGATGAACCCACCATCCATACGTTCGCTTTGAAGCCGCAACATCATTATGACATCCACGTCCTTCAAGCCTTCATTCATGTCGTGGTAAACTTCGGTGCCAAATTCCATAATGCCGGATGGCATCAGGGTGGCTGGACCTACAAGGCGAATGCGATTTTCCATTTTTCCTAGTAAAATTAAGTTCGATCGGGCAACGCGACTGTGTGCAATGTCTCCACATATCGCAATATTTAAACGATGCAAGCGACCCTTGGAGCGGCGGATTGTCAGCGCATCGAGCAGAGCTTGGGTTGGGTGCTCATGGCGGCCATCACCAGCATTGATGACAGCACAATCCACTTTTTGGGCCAAAAGATCTACTGCGCCTGAATGTGGGTGGCGTACGACCAATAAATCTGGATGCATGGCATTCAAGGTCACAGCCGTGTCGATCAAGGTTTCCCCCTTATTGATAGAGCTGGCCTTCATCGACATGTTCATTACATCTGCACCTAACCGTTTGCCAGCAATCTCGAAACTGGCTTGGGTGCGTGTTGAGTTCTCAAAGAACATGTTAATTTGTGTGCATCCGCCCAAGACATCGTTAATTGGTGCTTTGCTGCGATTACTCTGGGCATATTGATCTGCTAAATCTAAAATTTCTGTAATTTGGTGCGGGTGCAGTTGTTCTATGCCCAAAAGGTGCTTGGTCTGCATGTCGATTTCTCCAGTTGGCCGTGTATAGAAAGCCAGGGACATTACGGCAAGGGTTGGCTTCAAGTAAATTTATGATCCACAGAGCTATTTTTTTTAAAGTCCTATTTTAAGGATGGTTTGTTTCGGTGATTTACCTTCCGGACCTAAAGCTCTAGCCTAAGAGCATGGAATATATGGATTGGCATGCTGCGCGTTCAGCGCTTGAATGGCAGCTAGAGCTGGGAGCAGTTGATGCGATCGAGGAAAGTCCGGTAGATCGATATGGGCTTGCGGCTGTGGTGCCTAAAGTGGCGATTGAACCCAAACCAATTGTAGTATCGGATCATCCCACTTCAGCGGTTGGATTTTTGCCAGAGGCTCAGGATCCTGTGGCATTGGCGGAGAAGGCCGCGGCAGGGGCTTCTGACTTGCTTACTCTTAAAAGTGCATTGGCAGCTTTCGAATATTGCGATCTAAAGCGTGGAGCTCGAAGTTTAGTCTTTAGTGATGGCGTTTTGGGATCTTCTGTAATGATTTTGACTGAGCCGCCAAATCGCGAAGAAGACGTAAAGGGTATCCCCTTTGCTGGGGCATCGGGACATTTGCTAGATAAAATGTTGGCAGCGATTGGTCTAAGTCGTCACGAGAGTGTGTATATTGGAACTATTGTGCCCTGGCGTCCTCCACAAGATCGAGATCTAAAATTAGAAGAGCTTTCAATTTTATTACCATTTTTGCGCCGCCACATTGAACTTGCTGCACCTAAAATTCTGATTTGTATGGGTGACACAAGTTGTCAGGCCATTTTGGGGAAACGTGGTGTCAGCAAGTTGCGGAGTCAAATACATCATGGATTAGACCTTCCTGTACTACCAATGTTTCATCCAGAATCATTACTCAACCGTCCTGCTTTAAAGAGCCAAGCCTGGCAAGATCTGTTGTCCCTAAAAGCTTGGCTACGCACTCAAAAGGAAACGTGAATGCCTTCAGATAATTTAGAGTTCTTCCCAGTCCGTATCGCAATTTTGACAGTATCTGATAGCCGAAGCTTTGAGCACGACCGCTCCGGTGATACGTTAGTAGCGCGGTTGGAAGCAGCAGGTCATAAATTGGCTGCCCGCATGTTACTTAAAGATGATCGGGTGGAGATTTCTGCGCAATTGCGTATCTGGGCAAACGATCCAGCAATTGATGTTGTGATCTCAACAGGCGGCTCTGGTTTGACCGGACGCGATGTAACGGTCGAAGCGCACCGTGACGTTTACGAAAAAGAGATAGATGCATTTAGCACAGTTTTCACGATGGTCTCTATGCAAAAAATTGGTACGTCAGCAATACAAAGTAGGGCAACAGCAGGCGTCGCCAATGGCACCTACATGTTTGCTCTACCGGGTAGTCCAGGTGCTTGCAAAGATGCATGGGATGAAATTTTAATCAAACAGTTAGATATTCGTCATAAACCGTGTAATTTCGTAGAAATATTACCGCGACTGGATGAACATGAACGACGGAAATAGTAGTCTTGTTCGTTAAAGATAATGACGTGAGCAAAATTCGTTCTAAGTATATCATATAAAAATCAAAGGATAAAACCGATGCGATTCC
>JAPKEA010000469.1 GCA_028822275.1 Planktomarina sp.
GTCACCACAGACAAGTGCTACGAGAACAAGGAATGGGTGTGGGGTTACCGTGAGAATGAGCCCATGGGTGGCTTCGACCCCTACAGTAGTAGCAAAGGGTGCGCCGAATTGGTCACGGCAGCGTATCGAAACTCGTTTTTCAATACGGTGAGACACAACGAGCACCAAGTCGCCTTGGCAACAGCTAGGGCAGGCAACGTTATTGGTGGCGGAGACTGGGCCGATGACCGGCTTATTCCAGACGTCCTGCGCGCTATCGAATCTGGGCAGAGCGTCAATATACGCAATCCACATGCCACCCGTCCATGGCAGCATGTGCTGGAGCCCTTGAGCGGCTACCTTGCACTTGCAGAAAAGCTCTACACCCACGGCCCAGCCTTTGCGGAGGCCTTTAACTTCGGTCCTGCTGAAGAAGGCGCCAAGCCCGTACAATGGATCGTCGAACAGCTCACACAAAGCTGGGGCAACGGCGCATGCTGGCATCTGGACGCTGGCACCCATCCGCACGAAGCCCATTACCTTAAGCTCGACTGCTCAAAAGCACGCGACATGCTTGGTTGGCAGCCTAACTGGAATTTGGACCAGGCACTTCAAGCCATCGTCGTCTGGCACAGGGCATTTAGTTCGCATCAAAGTAGCACAGACATGCGTGCTTTGTGTCTTCAGCAGATTACCGAATACTCGCAACCCCTATAGATCTTGAAATTTTTCAACCCATGCAAAAAAACTAAAAAACTAAAGCCCTTCTTAACTAAATTTCCAAACTCATCGAAAAGTATGCCGCTATTGCGTTAGCAACCAATCAATTTTTGCTAGGAGCCACCATGGCCCCCCCCTGCGGGCAAGCTAATTGATGATGCCGCGCTCAAAAATATGGTCGAAGCTTCGCTTGATGGCTGGCTGAACACAGGCCGCTTAAACTTCCAATTTGAAAAAAAGCTGGTAACTTTTCTCAGCGTGGATTTTTAATTTTTAATTCATAATATATTATTCATATTATCTAACTAATTATTTAATAACTTCATAAGGGATATCAATGAAAATAAACATGATATCGATTGATTAGGTGAACTTAGTTTTGGATCTTACGCGCGAAAGATTAACTATTGGCAGTACACTCGTGCTTCGTAAAGAAGGTGGGATTTTTGCGAAAATAAATGGCAAAATGGGGGTTAGGCTCCAGGCGAAACTGTTAAAAAAAATAAGTGTAATAGGAGAATTTTAATGATTTCATTCGTACGCTTGAATTCGGTTGCAAAGAAAATACAAAAAAAAGGATTTGCCTGGCTATATGCAAGAATTAAAAGGGAAGTTGTCAGCCCTACTTTTGATATTACGAGATATATGTCAGGGCAGATAGAGTCATTAAGAAAACTATGCCAACGAAATAATGATGCTCCCCAAAATAAAATAGTACCAGAGGATACACTGCTAGCCGTTTACGATTTGAATGTTGTTCCAGCAACTTTTGATTTTGCATTTTTTTTGGCTGCCGCTGAAACATTCGGCAAGAGCCACGGAAAGTCAAAGGTTTTTGTACTTTTCCTGCAAAAGAATTCGGAACAATCAGATAATGAATCGTATTTAGCCATCGTGCCGGAGGACAGCCAACAGTGGCGCTTAAACAATATGCTTGTGCAATTATCTCAACTGTATCCTGCTTGCTCGGGGTATGGATTGCTACCGAGCAATGCTAAGGTTGACAATTTCATTCAAAATCAGTTGGTATATCCCGCTGGATACAGTAGTACTTATAAGTCATATCCAAAGAATTACGCAGAGATATTTGAACTTATTGATAAGAGGTTATTTACAGGGTTTTCCGCATTAAAAACAGGGATAAATTATATTCAACAATGGATGAATAGCAACAATATTACGGGTCAAATGGTTGTAATTACATTGAGGAATTATGGTTATGATGAGACACGAAATAGCAATATCGACGAGTGGGTAAAATTTGCTCACTGGGTCAAGAATGAGGGCTTCACACCGATTTTCGTCCCTGATACCGATTCTTGCTGGACCTCGGCTAAAGAGCTTGAACACTTTATTGTGTTCATTGAACCCTGTTGGAACCTCGGATTACGCATGGCTATATACGAACAAGCATTCATGAATTTTTTCTACTCTAACGGTACCTCTGCAATAGGCTCCTTAAATAAAAAGATTAGACTGATCGCAATGAACCCAGTGATTGAAGATTCCACACACTTCGAGGCAGATGTGGTTAATAGCTTTGGCTTAGTTAGTGGTCAGCGTCGCTATAATTTTGCAGAAAAACATCAATTTCTTTCCTGGAAACAAGATACGTTCGAAAATATCAGAGATGAATTTCTGGAATTTGTAGGCTCTGTCCCCCCCCTTGAGAAATCAGAGAATGTGGATAAGAGGGTAACCTGTTGTGAATAGCGTGCCCAAGTCTCAACCATTAGTTAGTATTGTGATCCCAGCCTATAATCACGAGAACTTTATTGAAGAATCAATTGC
>JAPKEA010000470.1 GCA_028822275.1 Planktomarina sp.
GCAAGATATTCTATTTTGGAAAATGGCAGGTCCAACGTCAAGGCTGCAAGCACCTCTTGAATTTCAAATTGGTCAAAGTGATCACGTAGATATGGGACGTGCATTGCAGCGTCAAAGGTCTCGATTCCTTCTAGAGCAGCGAGGTACGTTAACCCCGTATGACCACCATTCAAAACACGAATTTTTGTTTCTTCATAGGGGTCTACATCTGCGGTAACAGTTACACCTACCCGTGCCAAATCTGGCATCTGGGCTTTGGCTGTATCCTGAAGAACCCATTGGATAAAATCTTCTGCCATGACTGGTGATGTGACTTCAGTACCCACAAAAAGACTGATTTCTGCTGCTAATGCAGGCGCACTACGCGGCGTAATCCGGTCAACCATCGAGCATGGGAACGCAACATTTTTTTGAACCCAATGAGCGAGTTTATGATCGTCGCACGCTAAAAGATAGGCAAGAAGATTGCGATGAAGCATCTGGCCATTCTGGCGAATGTTATCGCAGCAAGCGATTGTGAGTGGGGCATTTGTAGTCAACATGCGGCCATTTAAGGCAGCCCGCAAATAGCCATAGACGCTTTGCGTGTTGCCACCATTTGTCTCTGACATAATGGTGTGGTCTGATGTATTTAAATCGCCGTCTGCATCGGTATAATATCCGCTTTCGGTGACTGTGATGGTTACTAAGTGAACAGATTCTTGGGACAACAAGCTTTCAGAAGCAACTGAATGAGTAGTCCAGTCGAAAAATTGAACATGGGCGCGGACACGGCGCAAGGCAACCTGGTCATCGGCCGAAAAGGACTTGAGAAAGTATCCATCATGGCGGGCGACATCATCAGCGGTAATCTGAAACTGTGCTGCTTCGCTTGCGCGTAAATTGACCGCAGCGATCCCCCAGCGTAAATCACCAGACATTTGCATGTGGTCGTCTAGATAGACAGCTTGGTGGGCCCGATGAAATGCCCCAAAGCCAAGATGTACAACGCCGACAGCGCAATCCGCACGGTTATAAGTTGTTGCCATTATGTGTGGGCGCAAAGCAGGGATCATGAGTTATTCTCTACAACTGGGAAAAGGTCTTGGCGGGCGGTTTCGCGATACGCTGTCGGTGTCATTCCCTTAATCTTTAAAAAGTGACGGTTAAAATTTGCAATGTTATTGAACCCAGCCTGAAAGCAAATCGACATGATCATATTGTCTGTGGAGTAGAGCAATCCACAGGCTTTGCCAATTCGGACACGCGTCAAAAACTCTACAAATCGATGGCCCGTGACTGTGATGAAATTTCGACTAAATGTGGCTTCAGTCAAGTTAGCCATCTGTGCTGCCTGAGTGAGTGAAAATTCTTCTTTGAAGTTTGTGGTAATGTAATCGACAACAAGTCCGATAGGGGCATGTTTGCTACCGCCTGCCGGCTGAACAAGCTTTGCGACTGAAAGAATACGTTTTTCAGCATGTTCATTCAAGCGTACAAGAAAGCGGATAAAAGCAAGAATACGTTCAGGACCTTGGTGGTCGCGAATGGACTCCATATGGCCGCGTGCAAAAGTTGCATTGAAGCCCTCAAATAGTACGCCTGATTTTGCCATCATCAACATCTTGCTGACCTCGGCAAATTCGGGAAATCCACTTGCAAGTTTCTCGACGCTTTCGTGGCTGAACTGCACCAGCATATCGCGAAGCGACAGTGTGATCGACTTATCGTCATCTGTGATCCAATTGTGTGGTAAGTTTGGCCCTGTTAAGTACAAAAAACCTGATTCAAATTCGCCAATATAGTCCCCAACAAACGCTTTTCCGCGTGATTCAACGATCAGATGAAGTTCGTATTCCTCATGAGAATGCCACCTGCATAATTCAGACGGCCAACCATGTTCAAGGTAACGAATAGACCGTATAGTTCTGTCCACTACTTCAAGTTTTGGGACTATAATTGACATACCTTACCTCAATACATTTTCACCATCGACCCTGATGGTTTGTGCATTTATTTCACTGAATCGAGTGGAGTCAGGAAATACATCAGCGCTTTCCAAGCTTGACAGATGACTCATTAAGTAAAGTGGGGCCGCTTCACTCGTGCCAAGTCTTTTCCGGCCAAATTTTTTGTTTTCAAAGTTGGTAAAAAGTATACCCACTGTTTTCCACAGTAGTGTGTCGTTTATAGTGGGGCCCGTGCTGTTACTGCGGATTTTACATGGCAATATTGTTGCTTCAATCGTTCGTGTAAAGATGATGACTGGAGTTCCAGTTTCGTAATAATGCACTACAGGTGATTGATTGTGATATCGAATTTGAGATTTACGATTATTAATTGATCCCTGCTGATTATTGACTATTTCTGATTGGGAACTGGCATTTAATAAGGGATATAATGCAAGTATATTTATGCCAGACTGGTACCCTAATTGTTTAAAATCCCTACCAGCCAAAATGCTGCTTATTCCGAACATCACTTCATTATTAAATAAGATATCTGGTAT
>JAPKEA010000471.1 GCA_028822275.1 Planktomarina sp.
AAGGGTTCCAAGTTGCCCCAGCTGAGTTGGAAGCAATCTTAGTGGCGCATCCCAAGATACGAGATGCAGCAGTCATTGGAAAACCTGACGGTGAGGCCGGAGAGGTGCCTATTGCGTTTGTCGTAACAACAGACCCTGCACTGAATGAAACGCAGATAAAAGACTATATGGCCAGCACCCTAGCCCACTACAAAAGAATCCATAAAGTCTATTTTGTTGATGAGATTCCAAAATCACCATCAGGAAAAATTTTACGTCGCCAGCTGCGGCAACAGCTCACATAATTTTTATAACAAAATATTATCGCCTGGGTTGACTGGCAAAATTAAACAACCTGGTCTGAGTAAGTTCGAAAATAATCGTTGACCCACTTAGGCCGGTGCAACCCCGATCTTGGTGGGCGCGCCCAAGCTAATTTCCGGTCGCCCACATCACGAGGCCGAGGAAAGCCATGGAATGCTACCAATTTAGTAGTGTCATTGGGCATGCGTGGCGGCTTGATCATATCTACCAGATAACCTTGCCTAAGGTGATATTTAAAGCTTTCAATCCATAGAATTGGAAAATAGCTAACTTTTGCAGCCGCAAACCCAACAAACATTTGCTCTACAGAAAATTGATTTGTGAACTTTTCAATATCTTTACAAAAAATTCTGAAAAGATGCGACTGAAATAATGGCCGGTAGGCCATCACTCCTGTCGCTGCATGCGTCGAAAGTGCGGGATCCATATTTACCCAGCGTGGGCCACAGCTAAGCAACATAAGATTATCATGTGGATCGTTAAACAGCTCATCTAAACAGCCGCAAACTATGGTATCTATATCCAGGAAAACGACAAGTTCAGCAATGCCAGCAATATCTGGGTGGAAGAGGCTAATCTTTGGCCAAATTCCCTTTTTTGGTGTTTTATGATACAATTCAAATTCAGGTATAGGAAATGTTTCAATATCCGCGTCCAACCCTTTTCTGTCATCTGTCAAGCAAATGAACCGCGTTTTGAAAGACGTATTAGCAAACGCTGCGCGTTTGAGAGTGTTGACATCGTCAGGATTAAATTCAGAACCCCATTTGATTGTAAGAAATGCACGATCCAATAAATCTACCTTTTAAATACCAATCGTAAAAGATCAGAAAACTAACCATACTGTAAGCTGGATAGCATAAACTCTTTATTATGATAGGTTTACTTACTATGAAAATTCAATAAATTTTTAAGTATAATTAAAGGGCTAAATACAATAATCAGTTATACTGCAGGATGTGGTCTTTAGTAGTACAATTTTTAGTAGCATAAACAAATCAAATCAGATTATTTTAGATACTTACAGTTTATATTAATTTTAAGGATATATTGACGGCATGTCCTCCAGGAAAGCGCCCATAGCTCTAAGCATCATTATTCCGACAAAAGATAGGCCTAAACTTTTAGACGCAGCAGTAAGATCAGCACTAGAAACAATACCCAAAAGAAATGCAGAGGTCATAATCGTAGATGACCGCAGCCACCCACCAGTTTTAGAAACGCTTCAAATCTCAGACAAGCGTCTGCGCGTAATAGTAAATGAAGCTCCAGCAGGGGCGTCAGGCGCACGAAATTTTGGGGTCCTCCATGCACTAGGACAACGGGTTTTGTTTTTAGATGACGATGACTTAATGCTATCTGGCTACCCAGAGTGGGTGTGTGAACAGGACGGAGACTATGGGCACTCCAGTATTCTAAAATTCAAAGGATTCAATTCGCCAAACGACATGCCAAGGTTTAGTGGCGGGATTGGTCAAGACTTGGAGGGCATACGCCCGTTTCCCCGCCAAGCGGCAGGGCTGGGATGTGGATTTTGGGTAGACCGTTCTGTATTTTTAGATGTGGGTGGGATCGCAGAAGACATACGCGTTAATGAAGATACCGATTTTTCAATTAAACTACTTAAATCGCCATTCAAAGGAATCAAAGCTCCCCATGCTGGAGTGATGGTACGCCAACATGGCGGACGGGGCGATACTATCCCCCACCTTACGCAGATGGCATCTGCAGCCGAACGTGCAGATTATTTCAATACAATCCTCACGCGTCATGCCGATTGGATAGCAACCCGGCCTGATGCCACCACCTTTTTACTACAGCGGCAACTTAAGATGCTGGCAAAGGCAGGTAACTCAAATGCAGCGTACCAGATTCTTGCTTCACACCTAGCCAAGCCATACCGGACTGCTCTGACAATCTATTACGCCGCAGAATACCTTGTAGCTCGCTTTAAGAGCCTAAAAAGTTAATCCGCTTCAAACAAGGCAAGCATACTCAATGCAACAGCCAGATGAAGCCTTTCAAGTTTACACTACATAGATTTATTTACAGTTTTTTGGATAGCTGGAACTAGCACTCCGCACATTCAGATCATCTGCACTATACCCATCAGCATATTTAAACATGGCCAATTTATATTAACTTTCATGCAATCTTTTTTATTAAAAG
>JAPKEA010000472.1 GCA_028822275.1 Planktomarina sp.
CAACGGACGCACAGACGCAATTCTTTGGTTGGGCTTGGGTTGTGAAAGTTGTCCGGCTGGGGGGCTATGGTTTTGCAGAGGACAAAGGGAGCTAGTGTATGAGTAAAGATGAATTCGTGGATGACTATGTGAAAGGAGATTAGACTTACATGAGCGAGTCTGAGCTAGAAATCTTCGATGCGAGTATCAAGCTGTTCGCTGAGTATCTCAAATGTGATCCATCATTGGTGCGTGAAGTTTATCGCAAAATTAATATCGATCTTCATACCAACGTTGAGGATACAGTAGAATTAAGGCGTAGTGTTGAAATTTACAAGGATGCCTCAAAGTTGGCAAAGCGCTTGAGGAAAGTGATTTCACAATTGCCTGAAATAGAGAAGACTGTTTTATCCCTTTCTGACTCTTCACCTGATTTGATCCCAAATATTAGTTGGATAGAGAAAGATTTAAAGGAACTTTTCGATGGAAGGTCTTGGCATTTAGACCGGAATAGAACGAAAGGTGGGCGCAATATTAAGGCTGATTTGGTTGCAGAAATGGTCCTTGCTATTATGGTCAGTTTAGATCGAAAAGTGACTTATGGAGTGGATAACTATAGTGAAGCAGAGGAACCTGCGACAGAGTTTACGAGGGCGGTGAAGAAGGCCTTGGAGATCTTTCGGGCTTATAAAAAAACAGGGGAACTTGGAGCAAAACTTGACCCTGGTGGGATTATTCACTGGCGGCAACCAGCGCATAAAGCTTTCTTGAGGATGAAAGGTGCAACAAAGAAAGAAAAATAATCGTTTGTGCACATTTCGCGCCTGTGCTGCCCTTTATATTTGGTTCGCAATGTTAACCGACGAGGTTCGATATGCAATCAAACAAATTCCTAGACGCCGCTTTAGAATACGCAGCTAAAGACTGGTATGTTTTCCCAGTTAAAGCTGGAGCTAAGAACCCAGTGACACCCAATGGTCAGAAAAACGCCACCACAGATCCTAAGCAAATTACGCGATGGTGGACCCACCAATACCCTAACGCTAACATAGGATTGTTTCTCGCGCGTTCAGGATTGGTTTGCGTTGACGTGGACTCCTATAAAAGCGACTGTGGTTTTGGCGAGTTCATGCTTGGTCGTGAAATGCCAACCACACTCATTCAGAAGTCAGCCTCGGGTGGAACACACTACGTCTTCAGAGCTGCAAACGGTGTCTCATATCCCGGCAAGTTATGCTCTGGCGTCGAACTTAAATTTAACGGCTATATTGTGGCTGCACCATCGACTTTTAATGGCGGTGAATACCAATGGCAGACTGATGATGAACCTGCAAAAGCTCCAGATTGGCTGCCAACAAAACCAAATGTAGCGGTAAAGCCATCCTTAGCGGCACGTGCCCAAGCTCCGCTTCAGCCCTCATCTGCGCCACTAGATCATCAGAAAACGATAGCAGACATCAAAAGCGGACAAGGATGGAACAATGGGGTGGTTCCTCTAGTTGGGTCATATGTCGCCAAGGGCTGGACTGATGAGGAAATACATCAGAAAACGGATGACCTGACTGAGCCAGGTTACACGATAGAGGAGACACGCGCACAAGTTCAGAAGATGATCGATGGAGCGCGAGATAAGGGCTTTGATATGGCTCGTGCCCCAGTGTTTGAGCCTTTGGAAGTTCTCGAGGCATCCAGTAGTGCCTCAGGTAATGCAGTCTCTAGGGCCCACCGAGTGTCAGAGGCTTCTACTGAGGGTTTGCAACTAGATCACTCTGGCCGGCCGGCATGTAACCACACAAATCTAGTGAAACTGCTGACGGAACATTCTGATTGGCAAAATGTGTTTGTTACAGATACGTTTGAGGGTGTTCGAAAAGTGCTCAAACCTTTGCCATATGAACCGGTTCCAAATAGTCAATTCAAAGTGCGTCTGCTTACCGACAATGATTTCACGCATGTCTGCATTTGGTTAAACGACTTTGGTATGATTAGGGTTCAAAAACCCACTGTAATTGACGCCGTTTATGCAGCGTGTGCTCAGCAGTCGTTCAATCCATTGTTAGATTACCTCAACAATGTCCAGAAGCAACATCCAGCAAATGACGGCTTACTAAAAACATGGATGACCCAGTTTATGGGGGTCAAACCACAAGGTAACGATGAACAAACTTACGTCGCTGCTGTGTCTAGACTGTCTTTAATCCAGGCCATTGCCAGAGCCAAAAAGCCAGGGTGCAAAGCAGACTCAGTTGTTATTTTCGAAGGTGAACAAGGCACTGGGAAATCCACTGCGTTAAGGATATTGTTTTCTGACGAATACTTTGGGGATCAATTGCCTCACATGGCGTCCAAAGATGCCTCTAGTTACCTGAAAGGCAAGTGGGGTGTCGAACTCGCTGAACTTGAGTTTAAGAAAAAGACAGAAGTTGAAACAATCAAAGCCTTCATCTCGCGTCAAAGCGACAACTACAGACCGGCATATGGCCGCCAGGAG